>VBOK01000238.1 GCA_005877565.1 Nitrospirota bacterium | reverse complement strand
ATGCCGGCCGTGTCGATGAAGAGGTACTCAGCCTTCTTGTAGCGGACCAGAGTGTCGATGGCGTCGCGCGTCGTGCCCGGCTCCTCGCTAACCACCAGGCGTGGCTCGCCCAGCAGCGTGTTGATGAAGGTGGACTTGCCGACGTTGGGGCGCCCCACGACGGCGACCTTGGGAATGTCCGCGGTCGGGCCCTCTGCGGCGGCCGGGAGCAGGGAGTAGAGGGCGTCCAGCAGTTCCGCGACGCCGGCACCGTGCTCGGCGGAGAGCGGGTAGAGCGGCTCCCATCCCAGTTCATAGAACTCGCTGATGAGCGGGTCGGATTTGGGGGTGTCGATCTTGTTGATCGCGACGAACACGGGCTTGTTCACGCCGCGCAGGAGGTCGGCGATCTCCCGGTCCATCGGAGTCAGGCCTTCGCGCCCGTCCATCAGGAAGATGAGCGCGTTCGCGTCCGCGATCGCGCGACGGGACTGCTCGCGGATCAGGCTGAACATCTGCTCGTCTGAGGACGGGACCAGCCCGCCGGTGTCCACCAATTGGAACCGCCGGCCCCGGTACTCGCACTCGGCGTAGTGGCGGTCGCGCGTCACGCCGGGGAAGTCCTTGACGATGGCCTGGCGGCGGCCCAGGACGCGGTTGAACAGCGTGGACTTGCCCACGTTCGGGCGGCCGATGATGGCGGCGGTGAACATGCGGCTCACGCTAGCACGCTGTCCGCCGTTTGACAAGAACGCTGCTTGAGAGAGCGGGTGGTGCCGCATGGGACCCTGGCGGAGCGGAAGAGCCTACAGCCGAGTCTGCGGGGCTGCGACGGCGAAAGGCTCTGAGCTGGTGACCCGTTGCATTGGAAGAGCAACAGGTGCCCCGGTGATGCGGCGACAGGACCTGCTTTCTCTGTGTATAATGCCGGCATGTGCATTGTCGTCCACCATGCCCCCGACTGGGCCACGATCCAGACCGTCCTGCTGGACATGGACGGGACACTGCTCGACAGGGCCTTTGACGACCATTTCTACTTGGAGGCTCTGCCGGCGCACTATGCGGCGGCGAACCGGATGCCGGTGGAGGCGGCGCGCGAGCGGCTGGTGGCGCTCTACCGCGCTGTGGAGGGTGAGCTGGATTGGACCGACATTGACTACTGGACCCGCACGCTGGAACTCGATGTGCCGGCCATCAAGGACTCGCTGCGGCACCGGATCGCGCCACACCCCGACAGCCTGGCCTTTCTCACGTTCCTGCGCGAGCGGAAGATCCCCGCCCACCTGGTTACGAACGCGCATCCCAAGACGTTGGCCATCAAGATGGCCCAGACCGGCCTGAAGGCGTACCTCGACCGTGCCATCACGGCGTTCGACGTCGGCTGCCTCAAATCCAAGGTGGACTACTGGGTCAAGTCGGAGGTGATTCTGGGATTTGATCCAGCCGCCACGCTCTATGTGGACGACGATGAGGCCGCGCTGCTCTCGGCGGACACCCATGGCATCAAGCACCTCTATCATCGCGCAAAGTCCAGCTCCGCTTTGCCGCCGCAGGCCTCCGCGAAGTACCGCTCGATCGAATCCTTCCACGCGCTGATGAAATAAGAATAAGTATGGGGTGGTGCCGATCCAGCCGATGTCGCCGAAGGCGCTAGCGGGTGGCACCGCATGGGCCCCGGGCGGAGCGGAACGCGGCACACCGGAGTCTGCGGGGCTGCGACCGGGAAGCCGCGCGAGCACGTCCGGGTAATGCGGTGACAGGACCCGCAAGCCGCAGGTGATAGGCCCCGCGTCTACGGCAGATCCATCCCGCGCTCCTGCCCCTCCATGTGCGCGCCGTAGGGGGGAAGCGTCGTGAGGCGGGGGTCGTCCACCGGGCCGCCAACTGTGAAGTGGTACAACGACTGGAAGGCGAGGTCCTTGAAGCCAAAGGCCTGGTGCA
>VBOK01000237.1 GCA_005877565.1 Nitrospirota bacterium | reverse complement strand
TCTGTGATGGCAGCGCCTGCGGTAAGCAAACGCGCACGATCTACACCTACGACAGTTACGGCAACGTCACCCGAGAGGATCAATACGGGGATCTCAGCGACACTACCGATGATCGGACTGTCGTCCGGACGTTTTCCCCCAACACGACGGCTTGGATCGTGGGCTTGCCGTCGACCGAGACGATCTATCAGGGGATCGGGACATCCAATCAAGCAGCACAGACGTCCTTCTACTACGATGGTGTGACGGACTGCACCGTCGGGTCCACCAACCAAACGCCGACTCTGGGCAATCTCACCCGCACGGTGCGCTGGCTTAATGGCGGCACAAGCCCTGAGACACGGATGGCCTACGACAGTTACAGCAATCTCATCTGCACGCGCGATGCGAATGGCAATACGACGACGATGAGCTATGACGGCTTTTTTACCTTCCCCAAGGTTGTCACCAATCAGCTAGGCCAGCAGAAGACGCCGCAGTATTACGGCGTGGATGGAGTGGCAGCCGATAACGGCCTCTACGGCCAGGTCAAGAGCGTGACCGATCCGAACAATGCGGTGATCTCCACGACCTATGATGTCTTCGGCCGCAAGACCCAGGTGAATTTCCCGGACGGCGGTTGGACGAGCACGTCGTATAACAGCTTCGGCACGGTCGGCTCACAGAACATTCAGACGAACACGCAGGCCGGGCTGTCCACCTGGATCTATTTCGACGGCTTGGGGCGCACGATCATCGAGAAGAAGACCGGCCCGGACAGCAAGACCATTGCCGCCCAGACCCAATACAACGCGCGAGGGGCAGTCTTACAGACCTCCTTACCCTACTTCTACGGCCTCGACGCGCCGTCCTGGAAGTCGTTTGTCTACGATCCGGTCGGGCGCGTGATCCAGGTCACCAATCCGGACGCGAGCCGGATTTTGAGCTGCACGAGCAACTGGGTGACGGTGACGATTGACCCGAACAATCACCGCCGACGAGAAACGCGCGACGCGTATGGGCGTTTAGCGAAGGTCGAGGAATATACCGGCACGTCCAGCATCTGCGACACATCGGCCGGGACGCCCTATGCGACGATGACCTATCAGTACGACGTGCTGGGGAATTTGCTCACGGTGACTGACGCCAAGGGCAACCAGAGTACCATGTCGTACGATTCCTTGAGCCGCAAGACCGCCATGCACGATCCGGACATGGGGAACTGGACCTATGCCTACGATGCGGCGGGCAACCTGACGCAACAGACAGACGCCAAGACCCAGAACATCTATTTCCGCTACGACGCGCTCAACCGCCGTGTACAGAAGGACTACGGGACCCAGAAGCCTCTGGGCAGCGGCGATGTGATGTACATCTACGATGCGGTCACCAACAACGGCAAGGGCCGACTGACCGGCGTGCAGGATCAGTCAGGCTCCGTACTCTTTTACTATGACACGCTGGGCCGCAGGACTCGCACGGACAAGTCACTGGACGGCACGACTTACACCACGCAGTCCAGCTACGATACGCTGGGCCGGGTGCTCACCATCACCTATCCTGACAATGCTGTCGTGAGTTACGCTTACAACGGCCCATTCCTCCTCATGGTCTATGAAGGCGCCACGAACTACGGCCTGTACGCGGGCTACAACGCGCTGGGCCAGCCAGGGACGCTGACCTTTGGCAACGGCGTGGTCACCACCTACACGTACTCGAATAGCGGCAATGCCACTTGCACGCAGCAGAACTTCCGGCTCTGCACGCTGCAGACGGTGTTGGGGGTGAACCCGGTCTATCAGAACTTCACGTATAGCTACGACAGCGGCGGGAATGTCAGCGGTATCACGGATGCAGTCAACGGCAATCAGACCTTCGGCTACGACGAATTGAATCGCCTCACCAGCGCTACGGGACCGTATGGCAGTCAGACGTACAGCTACGATGAGATCGGGAACATGCTGTCGAACCCCTTGGTGGGGACATATACATACCCCACGAGCGGTGGCAGCAGCGTGCAGCCGCATGCGGTCAGCACGGCGGGCTCGAACACTTACACCTACGATAACAACGGCAACATGATCGGCGGGGCCGGGCGGACGCTCACGTGGGATTACGAGAACCGGCCGACCAGCATCACGAGCGGCGGTGTGACGACCACGTTGGTCTATGACGGTGACGGCGGGCGGGTGAAGAAGATCGCAGGCACCACGACGGTGCGCTACATCGGCAAGCTGTACGAGTGCGACAACGCGACGTGCGTGAAGTACATCTTTGTGGGAAGCCAGCACATCGCCATCAAGCAGGTCACGAATGGCCTGGTGGATTACTACCATCAGGACCACCTGGGCTCTAGCAGCGTGATCACGAATGGGACGACAGGCGTGGTCGAAGAGAACCTGGCCTATTACCCCTATGGCGCCACGCGCATCAATACCAGCGTGACTACCCCGCCAACTGACGTGCCCTATAAGTACACCGGCAAGGAACTGGATGACAGCACGGGCCTGTACTTCTACGGCGCCCGCTACTACGATGCCACGCTCGGAAGATTTATTAGCGCTGACACGATCGTACCCAATCCGCGTGATCCGCAAGAGCTCAATCGCTATACCTATGCTTTGAACAATCCTCTTATCTACACAGATCCAACTGGGCACTTCAGCTTCAACATCGGGAAGTTCTTCCGACGTGCTCTTGGGCCTGTAGGATCACAGATCTTCTTTACATACAGCAAATGCGGTAGGCGCAGTGGTAGGGGGGATTGCTGGAGGCGCTGTCGGTGGCGGTATTGCTGGCGGCCTCCAGGGAGGGAACCTGAATAGCGCCGTTACAGGCGCGATCGGTGGCGGGATCACCGGTGGAGTGTTTGCTGGGATGAATGTGCTGACAGCAGACTGGAATCCCGCTGAGAGAGTCATTGCAAATGCTCTTCGAGGCGGCACCGCTTCTTTCCTTATGGGTGGAAGCTTTGAAAAGGGACTTGCATTTGCTGGCACAGCTTCACTAGCTGCAGAGATTTATCAAGGCTACGTTGGGTATGATATTGATCTGAGGTCTGGAGGCAGGGCTGAATTGAAGGCCTATGGTGTTGATGCCATACAAGACGCAAACAACTGGGGTATTGCGACTGATAATTCTAGTCTCCTAGGGACAGGACTCTATGAAGGGGGCCCCCTAAGCAAAGCGATGAACATGATATCGGGGCAAAACGCTTTTGCAGGGTTCCATGACACTTTGACAGGACGCATGGAAAGGAATTGGGGAGTACCATTCGGGTTTACAAACGTTCCAGCAGCGTTACCGTCACTCGCAGTCACTTACACCGGCGCAGTTCACCCTTACTCCAATCTGGTTTTGATTGAGGAAAGGATAAGGGAGAGGACAAGGAGGTAAGATTTCTTCTACTAAGAAAGCCAAGAAATGGAGCCAGGGGAAAACTCAAGGATTCCACATCAACTGACGCGTTTCCTGTTGGGACTAGTGAGCTTACTCCTCATCACTGGTTGCACTCCGTCCAAGCAATACTGGCTAGGTGAAGGCTTCTATTCAGACACACTGTCCAAAGCACAGGTAGAAGAGGCTGCAGCGGCGGGCCGAGTCGAGCGTCTCGGCCGCTTCTCGGTTTCAACTGGCGGCTGCTTTAATTTCAACTTCACCAGAGAGGGGACGGATCGTGCCTTAATAATTCCCGCCCTCCGAGAGAAGTTAGAGGAACTTCATGCCAATGCAGCCGATAAAGTGGGTGTAAGGGATCGGCTCGAATCGTGGTCGGATATTTTTATAAGTTTTCTAATATTGCCCGGCCTCTTAGGTTGCAGCACATACACCATCACTGGGGATGCCTTGCTGGTTTACGGAGGAAGATAAGTGGGGTCACCTTGAGCTAGCCCGGGTTTGACGGAGTCCGACACCCCACAGGGCGGGTCCGTCACGACATAGCCCCCTCCACGAACACGTCCGCCTCCACGACGTCATAGCCGGCTTTGATAAGTCATGAAACGCTTGACAACGTTTGATGGTCTTGCAAGAGTGACGGAACCTTGCAAAAGAATCTAAAAAGATACAGGGGTGAATCGAAAAAGATACAGAGCGTTGCTCTTGGCGGTAAGGCCTGGGACTCTCAAACGCTTGGGAGAACCCTCTAAAGAGTCTCCTCTCGAGGCAAGATGCCTTAGCGGGCAAGATCAAGAGCTTGCAAGTTGAAGGTGCAAACCGATCGTCATCCGAACATCAAAGAGCAGACGGAGGTTTTCGCTCTTGATTTTTTGCGGCACTCACCTTGCTCCGAACAACTCAAGGGAGGTCGCGTCGCGAGCAGAAGACCTAAACGCATTCTTGTTGTGGATGACGATCCGGACATCCGCCAGGTCCTGTTAGATCGCATGAGCTCCTTCGGGTACCTGGTGGAGACGGCAATTGATGGACGCGAGGCGCTGGACGTGCTGCGTCGTGAGGGTTTCGACGGCATGCTGCTCGATATGCTGATGCCCGGGCTTAACGGTCTTGAGGTGCTGCGGCGAACCCGAGAGAGCCATCCCGACATGCCGGTGGTGGTAGTCACGGCCCTGTCGGTGCGGCAACATGCCGCCCAGGCCGTCGCCGAGGGCGCGCAGGCCTACCTGCTCAAGCCGTTTGACGCGTCGCAGCTCAAGCAGGTGGTCAAACAGTGCTTCGGGTCGGCCGTGTGAACTGAGACAGAGAAATAGGTGAGATGATGGGCACACTGGTCCTGGTGGTGGAAGACGATGCCGATATCGCCACCGTGTTGCGCGATCGGCTTCAAGCCATGGGGCATGAAGTCAAGACAGTGGGGGATGGCAAGACCGCCCTCGATGCCTTGCAGCGAGTCACGCCGGGGCTGCTGTTCCTCGACATCCATCTGCCGGACCCGAAGCTGAACGGCATTGAGGTCCTCAAGTGGGTGCGGAAGGAGTGGCCGGATCTGCCGGCGATCGTCATGACCGCGTTCGGCTCGATCCCCTTGGCTGTCGAGGCAATGAAGGAAGGCGCCACCGACTTCATCACGAAACCGTTTGATCCTGACTATCTCAACATCGTGATCGGTAAGTCGCTGGAGCGAAGCGCACTCAAGCGCGAGGTGACAGCCCTCCGGTCCGAGCTGGAGAGCCGGTTCGACATGCTTGTGGCCGCCAGCCCTAAGATGAGTGCAGTCATCGAGAGCGCCAAGAAAGTGGCTCAGAGCGACTCGACGGTCCTGCTCCTCGGCGAGAGCGGCACTGGCAAGGATCTTCTGGCCCGGGCGATCCACAACTGGAGCGCTCGTCGAGGCCGACTGTTCATGCCCGTGAACTGTGTGGCCCTGTCGGAGGAGCTCCTGGAGTCGGAATTGTTCGGCCATGAGAAAGGAGCCTTCACCGGAGCGTCCACTCAGAAACGCGGTAAGCTTGAGGTCGCCGACGGCGGGACGGTCTTCCTGGATGAGATCGGAGACATGAAGCCGGGGCTCCAGGCCAAGCTCCTGCGCTTTCTTCAGAACCGGGAGTTCGATCGCGTGGGGGGCACGCGATCGATCCGGGTGGATGTCCGGGTGATTGCAGCGACCAATCGGGATCTTTTGCAGGCCGTCAAAGCCGGGGCCTTCCGGGAGGACCTCTTCTTCCGGCTCAACGTGGTCACGCTCACGCTACCCCCGTTGCGGGAGCGGACCGAGGAGATCCCAGATCTCGTCGAATTCTTCCTCAAGAAATACTGCCGCGAAGCGAAGAAGCCCCTCATGCAGATTTCGCCGCAGGCGATGAAGATGCTGACCGCCTATTCCTGGCCAGGGAACATACGGGAACTGCAGAATGCGATTGAGCGGGCCGTCGTCTTGAAGACCGGCGACACGTTGAAGCCTGAGGACTTTTCCTTGCAGCCGATGGACCTCTCGTCGAATCGAGCTGAGCAGATGGGGCGTCCGTTCCACAGGGCGGTCGAGCACCATAAACGAGAGATCATCCGACGCGCGTTGGCCCGCGCGAGCGGCAACCAGACCAAGGCGGCTGAATGTCTCGGTCTCCAGCGCACATACCTGGCGCGTCTGATCAAGCAGTTGGACATCAAGTAGCGGATGCGATCCGGCGAGCCGTTCGTTACAGGCTGGCCCCTGCTCCTTGCCGTCCTCCTCAACAGTTGGCCCGCTGCGAACATCCCGGAGGTTTGGGCGGCGGTCCCCGAGCTCGATATCCTCAAAGATCAGGATGTCAGCATTGCGGACCTTCATGACGTTC
>VBOK01000236.1 GCA_005877565.1 Nitrospirota bacterium | reverse complement strand
CCCCCGTGCGGCCGCGATGCCGGCACCGGAGACATAGACCGCATCGAAGCCAGCGCGCTCGATCTGCATGGCCGTCAGCGCGTTGAATGCGCCGGGGAGCACGACGGTTCCACGTGCGATCAACTCACGCAGGCGGCGTGGGTTCGATGGACGCTGTGTGTCAGCCACGGCGTGCGACCTTCAACAGCGGCATCAAGGCCCCGATGTCCTTGAGTGTCTCCAGCTTCCACACCCTGTCAATCACCTTGCCGGCCCTGGCCCGGTCGAATAGGCCGGCGGACAGGCTCCTGAACTTCTCCTCGATCTCGCGATCCGAGAGTGGGTTCCGGGGATGGCCCAACGGATAATCCACCTGTTTGACGTACTCATTCCCGCTGGCTGTCCTGACCGTCACGCGCGTCGGCATCGCCTTCGGATACCACCCAATGAATTCTTCCTGTGCGATCACGCGGACCTTCTGCATGAGCGCCCGGAGCTGCGGATCGGTCAGGCGCTTGGCGTCGAAGGACTGCACGGTGACCGCGCCGTCCAGCAGGGCCACCGCCACGCAATAGGGCAGGCTGTGGTCGGCCGTCTCCCGCGTCGCCGGGCGCCACTTCTCCGGGTCGCGGCCGATGATCTCGATCGCCACGTCATAGCTGCCGATCTCGATCTCAGCGATGCCGGACAACGCCGAGCGCCCCTCCTTATTCAGCAGCTCCTCGCGGACCACCTGCGCAGCTTCCACCGCCGACTGGGCATGGTACTCCACCGGGTAGTGCTTGATGTAGGTCTCCAGGATCTTGTACGGGACCTTCTTCCCCCCGAACACGGAAAGATCGAGCGGGCCGGACACCAACTCCATGAAGCCTTTCTGGCCTTCGAAGATTGGCGAGGGGCCGGTCATCCCTAGCCGGGCCAGCATCGCCGCGAACACGCCGTTGCGCGCGGCATTGGCGAAGGCGCACGCCTTCCACATCGAGAGGTCCCCGACCCGCGTCTGCCGCAAGGCTACGTTGGCCACCCCGGCCAGGTTGATTGCCTGCACCGTCTGTGCCTTCGAAAGCCCCAGGACCTTGGCCGTGCCCAGGGCGGACGAGAACGGGCCGTAGGTGACATGGTCCCAGCCGCGCGGTCGCAGCGCCGCGGCGTCGCAGAGGCGGCACTGAGTCTCGTAGGCCAGAACGATCGCCTCGATGACCCGCTGGCCGGATGCCCGGACACTTTCTCCCACCGCAAGGACGGCTGAAATATTGTCGGAAGGATGGGCCGGCTCCTTGGACAGGTACGTGTCGTTGAAGTCCAGATAGCGGACCAGGGCGCCGTTGGCGAAGGCGGCCAGATCCGGGAGGGTCGTGTGGGCCGTGCCCCACAGCGTCGCGCCGTTGGGGACCGCGACCGACTGCGCGATCCGGCGGGCGATCATGCAAGGTTCAGCCGTCCACGCGCCGAAGGCGCAGGCGAGGCTGTCCAGGACTCGGCGCTTGACTTCGTGAACGACCTCAGCAAGCAGGTCTTCGTAACGGAGCGACTGCGCGTAGGCGGCGAGGCGATCAGCAATCACCGAGGCTTCCCCTCCCAAACTGAACGTGCTCAAAGAAAATTGTACCACACCACCGATGGCAGGAGGACCGCGATTCTGCTATGGTATTTGGATACAGACCGATCCGTGAGGAGCCCCAGCATGTCCGCCAAGTCCGTTACCGTCACCGTCGCCGAACGCATTGCCACCGTCACCCTGAACCACCCGCCGTCGAATCTCCTCAGCACGCCGGTCCTGAAGGAGTTGGATCAGGCCTTTGGGCGGTTGGAAGCGGACGACGCCAGCCGGGTCATCATCCTGACCGCCAGCGGGAAGTTCTTCTGTCCGGGCGCCGACATCAAGGAGCTCGCCGAGCTCAACTCCGTGCACCAGGGTACGGAGCTGTCCGGGCGCGGGCAGACGTTGCTCAACCGGATCGAGCGATTCGACAAGCCGGTCATCGCGGCGATCAACGGGGCCTGTCTCGGCGGCGGCCTGGAGCTGGCCATGGCCTGCCACATGCGCGTGGCGGCGGCGGGCATCCTGCTTGGCCTGCCGGAAATCAAGCTTGGGCTCATCCCCGGGTTCGGCGGGACTCAGCGGCTCCCCCGCATCATCGGTCCATCCAAAGCCGCAGAATTGATCCTGACCGGCGAGACCATCACGTCGGAGGAAGCGCTGACTCTGGGACTGGTCAACCGGGTTGTCCCTCCCGAAGAAGTCCTGCTGACGGCTCAGAAACTGGCCGGCATGATCACGGCCAAGGGGCGACTGGCAACCCAGGCTGCGCTGCGAGCGATCCGCACCGGTCTCGACAGCCCGCTGGCCGAGGGTCTGGCCCGCGAGGCCGAGTTGTTCGGCGAGCTGTGCGAGACGCCTGACAAGAAGGAAGGCACCACTGCCTTTCTGGAGAAGCGCCCGCCGCGGTTTTCCTAAGCCTCATGGCTAGCCCTTGGGAAATTCGGGAGGAACACATTCGCATGTTGCGACTCCGGCTGCGAGCGGATTTGACCGCCTACCGGCTCC
Source organism: Nitrospirota bacterium (assembly GCA_005877565.1). Classification (GTDB taxonomy): domain Bacteria; phylum Nitrospirota; class Nitrospiria; order Nitrospirales; family NS-4; genus NS-12. Next base: position 529 of record VBOK01000236.1, on the reverse strand, counting down.
GCTTTCAGCCAATGAGTCGAGAGCAGTCGCTTCAGCTCATCGAGCGGACGCGAGAGGAGATCCTCGGGCTGTTTCCCGGAAAGGGCGACGTGTTCGACCTCGTGCTGCGGCCCCGGTTCCTTCGCATCCTCAAAGAGCGGTCTTCCCTTGAAGATCTATCATCCTCTCGTGCTCGGCGATGGCCTCGATCAACTCGGGAATGCCCTCCCCCTTGATCGCCACCGTGCGGACTACTTTGTGATGCCATTCCTGTAAGTCTTTGACCGTCGTGTCTGCGCCATCGCGGTCGCCTTTGTTGACTACCACGATATTAGCCATCTCGAGTAGGCCCGCCTTCAGCGCCTGGACCTCGTCGCCGAGGCCCGGCGCCACCACCGCGACGACGGTGGGCGCCACATCAGCCACGTCCGTCTCGAGCTGCCCCACTCCGACAGTTTCCACCAGGATGACGTCGTAGCCCGCCGCCTCCAGCACTCGCACCGCGCCGCGCGTCGCGCGCGCCAGCCCGCCCCGCTCCCCGCGGGTGGCC
>VBOK01000235.1 GCA_005877565.1 Nitrospirota bacterium | reverse complement strand
CGGAGTCACGATCCCGTGCAGGTCTTGAAGGGGCGTCCAGGAGTTGAAGTTGTTCGGCGCGTTGGCGCCCCAGCCGTGCGGCGCTCCTGGTCCGGCGCCCCCCACCCGCGCGGACTTGATGAAGGGGGAGCGCTCCCCGTAGGGACGCGGTAAAGCGCCGGGAACCCGCATCGGGTCCTCCGGCGCCTTGGGCTCTTCCGCGCGTGCCTTGGGAAGGACCAGCGCGGCCGCTCCCAAGGCCATCCAGGACGCACTGCGTGCTAAGAACTTTCGTCGGTTCACCGGTAATAGGTTTTCGTCCATAGCACCCTCCTTTGCTGAGATGTTCTGATCGTGAATGGCAGAGGGAACCCTCGGAAAGAGAGCGTTTGTTCCCTGTCTGACTGCATGGCGGAGAGGGTGGGATTTGAACCCACGATACAGTTTCCCGTATACGGCACTTCCAATGCCGCGCCTTCGGCCACTCGGCCACCTCTCCTCCGAGGCCCCGTTAAACGTTAAACGTTATCCGTTAATCGGAAGGTCCCTCTTGAACCTACGTTTAACGCTTAACGATTAACGGGGGCTTCTCCCGCAACCCTTCAAAGAATTCCTGCAGCAACGCCCGGCTTTCCTCTTCCAGCACGCCCCCGACCACGTCAAGGCGGTGATTCAAGCGCCGTTCCTCCGGAATATTGAGGACCGAGCCACAGGCACCGCCCTTGGGGTCCCGGACCCCGAAGACCACGCGCTCGACGCGGGCCAGGATGGCCGCGCCGATGCACATCGCGCACGGCTCCATCGTCACGTACAGCGTGCTGCCGACCAGCCGCCAGGCGCGAAGCTGCGCCGACGCCTCGCGGATCGCGATCAGCTCGGCATGGGCCGTCGGGTCCTGCCAGACCTCCCTCCGGTTGTGCGCGCGGGCGACCACGGCCTCATTGACAACCAGCACCGCGCCGATGGGTACTTCGCCGGCCGCCGCCGCCAGCCGCGCCTCGTCGAGCGCGTGCCGCATGTAGTCTGCGTGGTTCACGGGGAGTCTCTCGTTCAGAAATCCGGGGCTCGATGATAACATAGCCACGAGGTGTTGTCATGCGCTTGACCGTGCTCGGTTCCGGCACGAACGTGCATCCCACGCGCGCGGCCGCCGGCTACCTGGTCGAAACCGACCAGTTGCTGCTCTTCGACTTCGGACCCCGCACGCTGATGAACCTCATCAAGGTCGGCGTGGACCGCCACCGGCTCCGGCATCTCTTCATCACGCACCACCACACGGACCATTTTGCCGACTTCCTCCCGTTCTTCTTTGACGCCGTCTTTCACGCCAAGTTCGTCGCGCCCCGGCCGGGGCTGACGATCTACGGGCCGCGCGGCACGCGCCGCCTGTTCGGAACCTTGGTGAAAGTGGTGCCGGGGTTTTCCACGGCGCCGTTCCCGATCACGATCACCGAGCCGGGGGACCGCACGATCCGAATCGGCCACACCCGCGTGACCGCGGGCACGGTCGTGCACCGTCCCCGCCTCCACTGCCAGGGCTACCGCGTGGCGCACAACGGCGCCGTCTTCACCTATTCGGGAGATTCCGAGTACTGCGCGGGGCTGGTGGAGCTCTGCCACGGCGCCGACGTGGCGGTGCTGGACTGTTCGTTCCCGGTCCAGCGGCCCGGCGCCGGGCACATGCACGCCGGAGACTGCGGACGCGTGGCGCGCGAGGCCGGGGTGAAGCGCCTCGTCCTCTCCCATTTCTATCCGGTGGCGGAACGCTACGACGTCAAGGCTCAGGCGGGACGGACATTCGGCGGGAGGATCACCGTGGCCAGAGACCGCATGCGGATTGAGGTCACTCGTCCTTCTCTGGCAGTCCCAAGATCTCGATGAAGCGGGTCAGCCGGGTCGCCTTCGTCACGTCCTCCATCTTGTTGTAGATGGCGACCAGGTTCTTGATCATGCGGATGAGGATCGAACGCGGCAACGTCTTCTGCAGATACCGCTCGTCGAAGCCGTACCCGGCCTGATCCAGGAACCGCGCGCAGTCCTTCTGGGTCAGGAGCGCCCCCCCGTTGAAGCAATCCACGAAGATGCGGTAGCGGTCGGCCTCGTACTTCACGAGGAAGTGGCCCGGCATGCCCACGCCGAAGACCGGCAGCTCGAGCCGCTTGCCCACGAGCAGATACGCCACGCTCAGGCTGATCGGGATCCCGGTCTTCCGCTCGAGGACCTTGTTGAGATAGCTGTTGTCAACGTCGTAGTACTGGCTGGTGTTGCCGGCGAAGCCCTGCTCGACGAAGAGGTACCGGCTGATGGTCTTGACGATCTCCTCGCTGGATGCCTTGTGCCCCAACCGATCCCGCACTTCCAGCGCCATGGCGTCCAGCAGCTCGACGTACGGGGCGACGTCGAGATCGGGATAGGCGAACCGCGCGATGAGGAACGCCCCGGTCTCGAGGTCCAGGTCTTCGTCGTCGCAGGCGGAGAGGGCATGGAACTCGCCCTCGAGCCGCTGTCCCTGGATGTCGTCCAGGACCTCGCTGATGCGCGCAGCCATCTCCGGCTGCTCGATCTCGGCCTCGCGTAGCAGTGGCACGGCCGGCGCCCCGATCTCCGCCAACTTGCCGGCAATCGTGCGCGCGACCCGCTCGTCCTCGTCGGACAGCAGCCGGATCAGCGCTCGAATCTGGGGCTCGGGGGTGGACAGCATGACGTCGCACTTTAGCAGAGGGTCGGGCGAGGTTCAAGTTGACTCATAACTTGACTGACGCTTGACTTAGGGCAGGACTCGTTTCGCGCTCCGAATTTTGTAAGGCCTGCCATGCAGAGCTCCGCTTTGAAAGTGCGCTTGCAAAAGCCGGCCAACTTTGAAAGAATACAGCCAAATTCTTTCAAAGCTAACAAGGCTATTAAAACTAGGCTTCCATTGCCCGAGCCA
>VBOK01000207.1 GCA_005877565.1 Nitrospirota bacterium | reverse complement strand
CACGTGGGCACCGGCACCTTGAGTCCCAGCGAGACAAAGAAGAGCGTGACAAAAAAATCCCGCACTCCGGACAGCGTGCCGATCACGGCTGTGCCGTAGGGGAAGGCTGCGATGCTCATCCCAGCGATCAAGGCGCCCATCTCCTTCGAGAGTCCTGCGATTTCCGCCAGACCGGCGATGAAGAAGCACCACGCGATGGAGGTCAACAGCACCAGCTCCGGACTCTTGCTGGCTGCAAGGAAGAGTCGGCTTAAAAGATGACGACTGGCGAGGAAGGTGGTCACCACGAGGACCACACCGAGGCCCAGGGACTGGGCAATGTTCACCAACTGGGGGTTCAACAGGTTGGGCTGGCAGGCCATGAAAATGATGGCCCCGACATCCTGCAGGACCAAGACTCCTACGGTCAGGCGGCCGGCAACGGTGTGTATCTCGAACTTGTCGTGCAGGAGCTTCACGACAATGAGGGTGGAGCTTAAGGCTGCCGCCACCGCTATATAGAGAAGATCGAAGTTCCCATTACCTATCCTATAACCGAGGAATCGGAATGCTAAAAGGCCCAGTGCCACGCAGGCAGCAAATTGCACGATCCCCAGTGTAAACATGGACTTGCCCATCTTCACGAGTTCCCGAAGGTTGATCTCCATGCCGATGATGAAGAGGAGCAAGATGAGCCCTATCTCGGAGATCAGCTCAATATTGGCTTCGTTCGTCACGAGCCCGAACCCCAGGTGGCTTCCCAGAAGAACACCGCCCAGGACATACCCGAGAATCAATGGCTGGCGTAAGAGCCGCGCCACGTGGGACGCTGCTGCTGCGAAGACGATCCCGTAAGCGATGTCGGTTAGAAGCGAGATGGATTGGTCAATCGCTGGGCTCATCTCCCGTTCCCTCGGCGGCCTGGTCCATCTCCTCCATCATGCCCTCGTCGAAGTCTTCGCCTGTCTCCCGGGCCATCTTCTTCATGAACCGCGCCATGCTCTTGGGATCGCTCTCGTCGAGGTCGCCGAAGCTGCTCGGGTCGGCCAGCGACTCGAGGCGGGCCCCTTCCGATTTGGGGGTGGCGATGCGGGACATGAGCCGGGTCAGCCGGTCGCTCCCGCAGTGCTGGCAGCGCGCCGGCTCAGGATTGCTGATGCTTCGGATGAAGAGCGTGGTGCGCTTGTGGCAGGCGTCGCATTGGTATTCATAAATCGGCATAACAGCACCTCTACTTTGTGCCTAGCCATGTTGCTCAAAATCAACGGTGGACGTCAACCCTCCTCATACTATAATGGTAGGCAAGGACGCGAGACCGGCCATGCCGGTATTCGCAAGCACGACCGGAGGGGAAGAGCATGGACATTCGGACCGAGAGCCGCAACGTGACAATGGTCCCTCAGTGGCAGCAAGAAATTGAGGACCGCTTGCAAGGCCTTCAGGACGGGCACAACGATATCCTCCATGCCAGGATGATCCTGGAGCGGAACCGGCACCACAACAAGGGGCCCAAGATCGCCATGGCGCGGCTGGTGTGCAACGTGCGAGGCGGAACCTTCACCGCCTCGAAAACGGAAGAGACGTTCGAAGAGGCCATCCGGGCGACGTTCAATGCGATGGAGGAGGAGTTACGAACATTCCGGGAGAAGAGGAAGCAACGGGCTCGGGTCGAATCAGCCCGACGGAAGCCGAGCAGAAGGGTACGGTTCGACTGAAACCGCGCTGGCGGCTATAGTAGGAGGCAGGTAGGATCGTCGCGTGCGCGCGTTGGTCAAGACGAAGGCTGCCTCTGGGTTGGAGCTGCTGGACGTCCCCAAACCGTCGGCTGGCCCTGGGCACGTGGTCGTGAAGGTTCTGGCCACGTCCCTCTGCGGGACCGATAACCACATCTACCGCTGGGATAAATGGGCCCAGGGCCGGATCCACCCGCCGCGCATCATCGGGCGTGAGCTGTGCGGCGAGGTCGTCGAGGCCGGGCCAGGCGTGGCGGCGGTCGCCGTTGGGGATTATGTCGCGGCCGAGTCGCACATCACGTGCGCCGTGTGCTTCCAGTGCCGGACGGGCAACGCGCACGTCTGCAAGAACTACCGGATCCTGGGCATCGACGAAGACGGCTCGTACGCCGAGTACGTGAGGCTTCCCGAGCGTGTCCTCTGGAAGACCTCGCGGGAGATCCCCCCGGAGTTCGCCTGCCTGCAAGAGCCGCTGGGCAATGCCGTCCACGCGGCGCTCGTGGAGGACCTCACCGGGCAATCCGTGCTGATCACCGGTTGCGGCCCGACAGGGCTCTTCGCGGTGGCGGTGGCCCGCACCGCAGGCGCCGGCGTGATCATCGCCTCGGATGTGAGCGACTACCGGCTGAGCCTCGCCAAGCAATTGGGCGCGGACCATACGATCAATCCCACCAGGGACGATGCCGACCTCATCACTCGCGTGACGGGTGGGGAGGGGGTGGACGTGGCGCTGGAGATGTCCGGAAACCCCACCGCGATCCACAAGTGCTTCCTGTACGTCAAGAACGGAGGCCGCGTCACGCTGTTTGGCATCCCGGAGGCGCAGGTCAGCTTCGACATGACAAACGAGATCATCTTCAAAGGCATCCGGGTCTACGGTGTGACTGGGCGGCGCCTCTTCCAGACCTGGTACCGTCTTTCCGGGCTCTTCAAGGCAGGCCTCAACATCAAGCCGGTCGTCACCCACGTCCTGCCATTGGACAGATTCGCCGAAGGGTTCGACTTGGTGGCAAAAGGCCAATGCGGCAAAGTGGTCCTTAGGCCGTAGATGTCGTACGACAAGATCAGATCGCTCATCGAGCAGCAGCTCGCGGAGATCCGGGCGGCAGGACGCAGGCGGTTCGCACGCGAGGGTACGGCATGGCCTCGGTGCGATTCATCTGCGGGACGCAGGACCTCCACAAAGATCTCGAGCACGCCATCACGTCGTTCCTCGGCACCGGAGATACCATCCTCTACAGTTCCTGTTTCGACGCGAACACCGGCCTCTTTGAGACGCTCCTCGGCGAGCAGGACGCCGTGCTCAGCGACGCGCTGAACCATGCGAGCGTGATCGACGGCATCCGCCTGTGCAAGGCCCAGCGGTACAGGTACGCGCATGGGGACATGGTCGATCTGGAAAAGGGCCTGCGGGAGACGGCGGGGCAGCGCATCCGCCTGATCGCCACCGATGGGGTCTTTTCGATGGACGGGGACCTTGCCCGCCTCGATGCGGTCGTCGAGCTGGCCGAGCGGTATGGCGCTCTTGTGATGGTGGACGACAGCCACGCGACCGGCTTCATCGGCCCCACCGGGCGGGGGACGCCCGAACGGTTCGGCGTGGCCGACAAGGTGGACCTGATCACGAGCACGCTGGGCAAGGCGGTGGGAGGCGGAACCGGCGGGTTCACGTCGGGCCGGCGCGAGTTGATCGAATTGTTGCGCCAGCGCTCGCGTCCGTACCTGTTCTCGAACGCCGTCCCGCCGATGATCTGCGCGGCGGGCCTGAAGGCGCTGGAACTGATCCGACAGGGCGACGATCTGCGGAGGCGCCTGGATGAGAACGCACGGTTTCTGAGACAGGCTCTGGAGAAGCTGGGATTCAAGGTCAGGCCCGGCACGCACCCGATCATGCCGGTCATGCTCGGCGATGCGACGCTAGCCGCGCGGATGGCGGACCGTTTGTTAGAGGAAGGGGTGTATGTGATCGGGTTCAGCTACCCCGTCGTGCCCAAGGGAGAAGCCCGCATCCGGGTCCAGGTCTCAGCGGCGCACACTCGCGAGCAGCTTGCTCAGGCGGTGACGGCGTT
>VBOK01000065.1 GCA_005877565.1 Nitrospirota bacterium | reverse complement strand
ACATCACGAGCCATCCCCTCGCCCGCTACGCCGAGTCCATGGACCGGTTCTCTACCGCCAGCACCGACGCGCTGAGCGAGATCGCGGACGCCAAGGAGGTCAAGCTCTGCGGGATCATCGCCGCCGTCCGCCAGACCATGACCAAGAAAGGCGACCGCATGGCCTATCTCACGCTGGAGGACCTGCACGGCACCGTCGAAGTGATCGTGTTCCCCGATCTGTACAAGACCGCCGCCGCCCTCATCCTCCCGGAATCGGTCGTCCAGGTGACCGGGACGCTGGACCGGGGCGACAAGGCGGCCCGGATCAAGGCGACGAGGCTCGCGGGCCTTGCCGACCTCCAGGCGCAGAGCATTGCGTGCGTCTCGATCCACGTCACCACGCGGGACGCGTCGGCCGAGATCCTGCGCCAGCTCCGGGACGTGCTCCACCGCCACGCCGGCCCCTGCCCGGTCCATCTCATGCTCACGATCCCCGACCATTCGGAGTCCGTGATCGCCGTCGGGCCGGACCTGCGCGTCCTGCCGAGCGCCCAGCTCGTCGGCGACGTGGAAGCCCTCATCGGCAAGGGCGCGGTCGCTTTGGAGTGAGGCCATAGCGCATGCGCGAATACCTGGACTTCGAGAAGCCGCTTGCCGAGATCGAGGCGAAGATCGAGAAACTGACCTCCGCTGGTCAGGGACAGTCCGGCATGCAGGACGATCTCCGCAAGCTCCGCGAGAAACTCTACAAGCTCCAGGCGGAGATCTACGCCGGCCTCACCCCCTGGCAGCGCACTCAGGTCGCCCGGCATCCGCAGCGGCCGTCCACGCTCGACTACATCGGTCGGATCTGCGACCGCTTCCTGGAACTCCACGGTGACCGTTTGTACGGCGACGACCAGGCCATCGTGGCGGGGCTCGCCCGCCTGAACGGCCGCTCCGTCGTCATCATCGGACCACAGAAGGGCAAGACGCTGAAAGAACGGGTGCAGCGCAACTTCGGGATGCCCAATCCGGAAGGCTATCGCAAGGCGCTCCGCCTGATGCGCCTGGCCGAGAGATTCAACAAGCCGGTCCTCACCCTCATCGATACGCCCGGCGCCTTCCCCGGCCTCGGCGCCGAGGAGCGCGGCCAGGCCGAAGCCATCGCAAAAAACCTCCAGGTGATGGCCTCACTCAAGATCCCGATCGTGTCCGTGGTCATCGGGGAAGGCGGCAGTGGCGGGGCGTTGGCGATCGGCGTAGCCGACCGGGTACTGATGCTCCAGCACGCGGTCTATTCGGTGATCTCCCCCGAGGGCTGCGCGGCGATCCTCTGGAACGATCCGCAGAAGGCGCCGGACGCGGCGGAGGCGCTCAAGATGACCGCCGAAGACCTGCTGCGCCTCGGTGTGATCGACGAGATCCTGCCCGAGCCGCCTGGCGGGGCCCACCGCGACCCGACAGCCATATGCAACGCCGTGAAGAAGACGGTCGAGACCCACCTCAGCGAACTGCTCGAGCTCCCGCTCGACGAACTCCTCCAGCGGAGATTTAAGAAGTACCGGCGCATGGGGGTGTTGGGCGAGTAGCCGGAAATCCGGGGACCGTCATGGATGACAGAAGATACCGCCAGCGGGGCTATAAGGAACACGAGAAGGAGCGGCAAGGAAAGCCCACAGAGCCTTCCCTGTCGGGCGCACCCGCAGCGCCTACAACTCGGACCGTCTCCCGCTGCGCGGACTGCGGAACGCCACTCCCGCCCTTGACCGATTCGCTCGGCCAGTGTCCCAAGTGCAGGTCAGAACTCCATTCCTGCCGGCAGTGCGCCTACTTCGATCCCGGCCAGCATTTTGAGTGCACCAAGCCTGTGCCGGAGCGCATCTCCGACAAAGGCGCTCGCAATGCGTGCAGTCTCTTTTCGCTGCATGTCACGGTGGAGCGCGAGACAACGTCGGGGTCTGCGCGCCCTGTCGACGCCCGGCGCGCGTTTGACAACCTCTTCAAGAAGAAGTAGCCACCCCACGCCACCCGCTCAACGTTGCAGCGCTAGGTTTCATTGTTACTTCGAGCGATCCGGCATCGGCTTGCGCGCGCGGGAGAGACCTGTTAAACATACGGCGTGCTTCGACAGATTTTGTAGGGGCAACCCTATGTGGTTGCCCTTCTTCCGGGCAGACACAGAGGTCCGCCCCTACATCAATGCACTAATCCATGCCTGATGAAATAAAGGACTGGCCGGTGGACCGGACGGCGCGGCTGGCGGCCGGGCAGACCGACGGCGTCCTGTCGGACATCAACTTCGGCGAAGTCTTCCCGTTCGTCGCCAAGCCGCTGAGCCGCGACGTCCTCGCGCGCTACATCGGCCCGATGCTCGGCGCACAGGTCGCGGGCCTCAGCCGCAGCGATCCGCTCGTCCTGGACCTGAATCCCATGGCGTTCGTGGCCGGCCGGCCCTACATGGACCTCTCGGCCTACATCAACCTGCCGAGCATCGCCTATCAACTGCACCTGCTGGAGGCGGTGGACCGGAGCAAGGGCCGGGCCATCGCGGAACTGGCGCGGGCGAAGCGCCTGAATCCCCTCCCGATCTCCGTCAAGGCGCAGCTCAAGCTCCACCTCGCCTACGTCCGGATGGGCCTGCGCTCGCTGCGCTGGTTGATCCGCCGCCGCACGCCGGTGGACCTGCGCGACGCCTACGCGCGCACGACCGAGCGGCTGCGGGAGTTGGTCTGCCGCCCGCTCGACCGAGACGCCCCGTCCGTGATGCTCGCGAACCTGGACCGCGAGTTCACCGACGAATCGGACCCGTCCAAGGACGGCCTGCGGCACCTCGGCCTGGCCATGTTCCTCCATACGGCCCTGCAGCGCCTCTGCGACGGACGCATCCTGCCCGACCTGCTTGACGATCTCGCCAAAGGCATTCCCCACAATCCGACGACGGCGGTCTCACTCGATCTCTGGGCCTTTGCGCAGGCCGCGCGACCGCTCGCCGACGTCTTTGAGAAGACCCCGCCCGAGGATCTGGCGCGCGCGCTGCAGACGACCGAGGAGAGACGGCGCTGGTGGATGCGCTTCGAGCAGTTCTTGGACCGGCACGGCCACCGGGGCGAAGTAGAACTGGACCTCTCGACGCCGCGCTGGCGCGAGGACCCGACCTTTCTCCTGCAGACCGTCACCAATTATCTGCGCCACCCCGCCGACGCCCCGAGCCCGCCGGCCATGCTAGCAGAAGGCCAGCGTCGGCGGGAGGCGGCCGCCGCGGCCGTCCGGCGGAAGCTCCCGGTTCCACTGCGTGGTCTCTTCACCTGGCTCTACGCGCGGTATGTCCTGTGGCTACCCTTCCGGGAGGCCATGAAATACACCTGGCTGCTCGGCCTTGAACAGGCCCGGCGAGTGTACCGGGAACTGGGCCGCCGGCTCGTCGCGGAGGGACATCTCAAGGCGGTGGACGACGTCTTCTGGTTGCGGCAGGATGAAGTGCGGGCATGGGCTGAGACCGGCGCGGTGACGTGGACCCAGGCGACGCTGGAGTCGCGCGAACGCGAATGGCTGGACTGGACCACGCGCCGCCCGCCCCCGTTGATCATCGGGACCCGCGGCGCGCCGGACGCAGCCTCGCCACTCCCCCGCCTGTCACAAGCCATGGTCCTGCGCGGCACGCCGGTGTCGACCGGCCATGCCGAAGGGGTTGCGCGCGTGATCACGGACCCGCACCGAGCCCTTTTGCGGCCGGGTGAGATCCTGGTCACCCGCTACACCGACCCGGCCTGGACCCCGCTGTTCTTCACCGCCGGCGCCCTGATCGCCGAGATCGGCGGCGTGCTGAGCCACGGCGCGGTCGTTGCACGGGAGATCGGCCTGCCGGCCGTGGTCGGCGTTGAAGATGCGACCAGCCGGATCGCCACGGGCCGGCGCGTGAAGGTCAACGCGCGCGACGGCACCGTGGAGTTGCTCTGACTTGCCGACTTGAGTAGACCAGCGTACACTATTTGTATGTCGCGCGCCGGCATTCCTCTCGTCGTCGTTTTCTTCTCCGCGCTGCTCCTGCCTCTTTCTGCCTCAGCCGAGTCCCAGTTGTGGACATGCCCACGGGCAGACGGCTCGACGATGTTCACGGACCATGTCCCGGCTCAGGTCGGGTGCCGCGCCTACACCGTCCGTTCCGAGTTGGGCTACTTCAAACGCGCCGCGGAACCACCGGCGGTCATACAGGAAGCGCCCAAGCCGCCCGAGCCGCAGGTACAGGCGCAGCCATCACTCCCACCCATCATCATCAATATCGTGATCAGCACTCCGCCTCCAAGACCTCCGGTAATCAACACACTCGCCCCGGTCGGAGAGATGCCGTTTGAGACCTACCGGATGCTGTCGGTTGGCATGACCGAAGCGGAGGTGCTGGGGCGTGCGGGACTGCCCCAAACGACGCTGATTGGCTCGTCCTACTCATTCGGCTCGCCCTATCCGTTCTGGCCCGTCTTCGGTGCGAACCGGTTCGTGTACTCCAACGGCGACTGGATCGTGGAGCTCACCTTCGGCGGCGGCCGCGTCATCTCGATTAATCAGACCCGCCTCCGGCCGTAATCTGACCTGAAAACAGAACGGCCTCCGAGGGTTTCCCCTCGGAGGCCGTTCGCTCATCACCTGTTCTCTGCCTTACGTCCCGTGAGACAACTTGGCGTGGACCGGTCGTCCGGGTCTGAACCCGGAGGGCCGTCCCGGCCTGGTTTCTCGATGTCCGTTGTGCCGCAGGTTGTGCGCTGGATGCACAGGATGCGCCGGCGGCGCGCTGCCGGCCGCGAGAGGAACCGGCTGGCCGAGCAGCTTCTCAATCGCCCGCAGTTGCACGTGATCATCCGCCGTCACGAAGCTCGTGGCCCGGCCGCTCGCCTTCACGCGGGCGGTCCGGCCGATCCGGTGGATGTAATCTTCCGGGGTGTTCGGCAGATCGTAGTTGACGACATGCCCGATGTTGGCCACGTCGATGCCGCGGGCCGCGATGTCCGTGGCCACGAGGACCCGGAAGGTGCCCCGCCGGAATCCTTCCAAGGCCGCCCGCCTCTGCGACAGGCTCCGGTTACCGTGAATGACTGCCACTCTGTGGCCAGCGTTGCCGAGCGCCCGTCCCAGACGATCCGCGCCATGCTTCGTGCGTGTAAAGACGAGGACCGAATCACGGTCCTGTCCCAGTAGGGTAAGCAAGAGCTTGGTCTTGTCCTCCCGCGTCGTGTGGTGCAGGGCCTGCGCGGCCCGCTCGGCGGGAGCCGCCGAGCGGCCGATCGTCACCCGCACGGGATCCTTCACGCTGGCCCGCGCGAGGTCGGCCACATCGGTCGGCATCGTCGCCGAGAAGAGTAGCGTTTGCCGCTCCTCCGGAAGTGCTTCCAGGATCTGATTGATCTGCGGCGCGAACCCCATGTCCAGCATGCGGTCCGCTTCATCCAGCACCAGGATCTGCATCTTCATCAGATTGATGGTCCCGTTCCACATGTGGTCCAGGAGCCGGCCCGGCGTCGCCACGATGATGTCCGGGCGCTGGCGCAGCCCTCTGATCTGGGCATTCATGTCGGCGCCGCCCACAACCGTCGTCGCGTACACGCGCCGGCTGTGTCCCAGCTTGGTTATCGTTTCCTGGGTCTGGATGGCCAATTCCCTGGTGGGAGCCAGGATTAACCCACGGGGAACGCCTTCCGACTTGCCGGCCAGGCGCTCGACCATCGGAATCACGAAAGCCGCGGTCTTGCCCGTACCGGTCTGCGCGCAGCCGAGCACGTCGCGCCCCGCGAGCCCTGGTGGAATGGCCTGGGCCTGGATGGGCGTAGGCTCGGTGAACCCCGCCCTGGCGATGTCGCGCAAAATGGCTTCGGACAAACCGAGATTGTTGAAACTGCTGTGAACAGTCGTCTGCACAAAACTATCCTTTCGTTAAGATCGCATTGTCACGGATTCAGAAAACTGAGGGGAGTCAGGATCGGGTGGGAAACTGCTCCATACAGGACCTGATCGCGATGCGATCGCGGGTCCGGAGTATGTGACCGTCACCGCCGCCGAACCGTCTCGGCGATGACTGAAAAGCACTATACTGGATCAAACCCTGATTGTCAAGTACTTTAAATTAAATCCCTAATCTACCGGTTCCACTCGCCACCGCCGGGCACCTTTTGAAGGGATCAGTTCAGTTTGCGTTGCTTAATCTCCGCGACCATGGCGCGTTGAAGTTTCGCGATGGAGGCCGCCTTATCCTGCTCAATCTTAAAGCGGCCACCTTCTCCACGTGCGCACGAACAGACGGGATCGGCTGCGTGGTCTCTCCCCCAGTCAGCGTGGCCTCGTAGGCAGCGAGCTGAGCCTCTTTCTGCTTTGTATCCATGTCGAGCAGCGGCTGCAGTGCGGCAAGATACGTGAACACATCGACGCCGGCCTCGGTAGCTTCACGGCTTAAGTCCAGGTCGGGCGGCCACAACCCCCATGGTCTTCCGTGCATGTAGATCTGCTTGACTTTATCAAGGGTGAGCTTCGCCTGTTGGGCCAGGAATCCGAAGAAGCCGGATACGGTCATCAACTCGCTTAATTCAGTCTCGTTCATGGAAGGTCCGCTGTTGCGATTTTCTTGGGAGCCGCCTCCATGTAGAGGCGTCTCAGGTGCTGCCTCGCATCACGCAACGTCTTGAAGTACGTCTCCGCTCTCGTGGCCAGGTCGATTAGGACCCACCCCTTGCGCTTCTTATAGCGTCCCACGTCATAAACCGGATTAATGCAGAAGCATTTGGCAAAGGTTAGGAAGCCGAGAGAGTCCGCAACCGCTAGGCTGGGGTCCTGAATCACGCTCTTATCTCCTTGCGCTTGGGACCATGCGACTTCGCCAGCGCGGTGCCGTATGGAAGACGGGCCCGGCTAGGCATCGGTTCCTGGTGACCTTTCCGATTGGCTGCGATGACAGAATCGATGACCTCACCACACAGCAGGCATTTCCACCCGGAGATGGATTCGCCACTTGTTGCGTCTATCGCTTCCTCCAACCGGGTAGGCACCATCAATCCATGACAACGTGGGCAGTTCATCAGCACACCGTTTCAGAGAGACTCTGGCGCAAGAGCGGCGGAGACTGGGGAATCGAACGCGTTAGGAAGGATCAGGAAACGCGAGGGATCGGATAGCCAGCGGGGCTCAACACGTCATGGTTCATACTACGCGGGAAAGGGTGCCTCGTCAACCGGTATTTATTGAGTTTTTGATAGTTCAATGATTATGGCAGGTTCGCGGAGTGTCCTACTTTGCAGCTCCCTGCTTCCTCATGGCCTTTGTCTCCTTGTATTTAACGGCTAGAATGGCTGTGAGCGGACATGCATAGCGTTCTCCTTTTTTGGTGCCAGACCAAGAGGCTCCGATTGCTTGGGCCCCTTGCATTTGACCTCCCCCTACGAGCAGCTGACCCTCCCGGAAGAACTCATAGGAGTCTATGGTAAAAGATCTCTCCTCAATTTTGTGCCATTGGCCACCCAGCAATAACACTGCTTCGACGCTTTCAATGTCGATTGCTAAACTCATGCTCTCCTCCTTAGAATTCTTCCTCTTCGACTTGCTCGATCGCCTGCTTTAGCGTCGCGACAAACGCCCCAGAGTTACGCACCCTCCACCCGGTGGCAGCGGAAGCAGTCCTGGCGCTTCGGGTGCCGCTCTTTCAGCGGCCGCTCTCCGCCTTTCACATGGCAGAACAAACAGTCCTTTTCGAGCTTGATCCCGTGATGAGCCCGATCGGCTGGCACGGGCGGGTTGTTGTCCTTGGGTGAGGGCAGCCGCGTGAGGAAGATGATGACGGCCAGCGCCAACCCGATGACGATGAAGTCGGATTTCTTGAGTCGGAATTTCATTCATAGGCCTCTCGCAGCAGCTCGGCGATGTGGCGCACTTCCACTTCGCCGCGTAGGCCGTTCTTGAGCTGGATCATGCAGGCCGGGCAGGAGGTCGCCACGACCTGCGCGCCGCTGTCCTTGATCGCCGCCCGCTTGCGCTCGAAGATCTTCTGCGAGGTGTCGTAGTCCTTCACGATGAAGGTCCCCGCCCCGCCGGCACAGCGGTCGGCATCCCGCATCTCGACGTACGTCACACCGGGGAGGCGCTTGATCAGATCGCGCGGCGGCTTGCTCACGCCGGCCGCCCGCAGGTGGCACGACGAATGGTAGGTGACCGTCTTCGGGCACGGCCTGGTCGGTGAGACCTTCAGTCCTCCCTCTGCGAGAAACTCCGAGATGTGCTTCACCTTGGCTGACACCGCCTCGGCTTGCTTGCGGTCCTCGCCCTGGAACCACTTCGGAGAATCCTTGAGGCTCAGCGTGCAGGACGCGCAGCCGGTCACGATGGTCTGATAGCGGCTCAACGACTCCACGTTGAACCGGGCGCAGGCCTTCACGCGATCCATGTGGCCGTACGTCTCGATCGGCGTCCCCGAACACTTCTGTCGCGGCAGGACCGGCTCAATGCCGTTCTTCCTCAGCACGGCGATCACCGCCTCGCCCACGCCATCCTGGAAGTAGTTGGCCGCGCAGCCGTGAAAGTAAGCCACCGGCCCCTGGCATCCTCGCTCTTCCGTCAACTCCGCGTACCGCTCGCGCAACAGCCGCGGGGCGAGCCTGGGCAGGACCATGTCCGCGGGCAGCTTCGCCGTCGGCGCGAGCAGCCGCAGGAGCGGAGCCAGTGCCTGTTCCATAACCCGGCGCGGCAGCGGACGATCCCAGAGCCCCTGCGTGCGGCCCATGAGCTTGAGGAACGGCTCGAAGAGCCACGGCCTTCCCTGCCAGGCGAAGATGGCCCCGGCCAGCTTGCTGGGATGCTCGGCCCGCTTCTTCATGATGAGATCCGACACATCCACGCCGGCCGGGCAGACCGTACGGCAGGACCGAGTTGCACTTTCCACACGTCGCGCAGGGTTTGGAGAGCCGCACATAGTCGATGTGCTCGGTGAAGGGGGTGGTGCTGATCTTGACACCGGGGTTCAGGACGCTCCGGGGATCGAAGGCCGCCTTGACCTGCTTGAAGAGCGCGTAGAGCTCCTCCCCGAAGTACTTGGGCACGAACTCTGCGCGCACGCGCCCGTCCCCGTGCTCGCCGCAGATGGAGCCGCCGAACCGCGTGACGACCGTCTGGTGGATCTCATGATAGCCCGCGACCATCGCCTCGAAATCGTGCCGGTCACTGACGTCCAGCAGGGGAACGATGTGGGCGTTGCCGTTGCCGATGTGGCCGAAGATGGCGACGTTCACGTCCTGGTGCTTGAAGAACGACGAAAGGTACTGCACCAGCTCCGCGATGCGGTCGGCCGGCACGACGACGTCGTCCACGTAGTTGATGGGCTTCTTCCTAGCGTCGTAGCGGTAGAGCGTCGGATAGAGGGCGTTGCGGGCCTTCCAGAGCTGCTCCTGGTGCGCCTTCTCGACCGCAATCGTGGGATCCTGGCAAAGGCGGTATTTGCGGCAGATGGCCTTGACCCGCTCGAGAATCTCGGCGATGGAGAATCCGCGGCTTCCATCAAATTCAGCGAGCAGCGTCGCCGCCGCATCGGCCGGCACGCCATGGGCCGCGCGCCCGATCAGATTGAGCGTGTTGGCATCCATCACTTCCAGCGCCATCGGCGTCAGGGGCAGCAGATCGAAGACCGCCTGGCCTATGTCCTCCAGGTGCCGGAAGTGGATGAGCGCGGTCGCCGTGGCCGTCGGCTTCTCCACAAGCTTGAGCGTCGCCTCGCTGATGACGCCCAGCGTGCCCTCGCTGCCCACAAAGAGCTTCGGCAGGTCCACGACGCCCTGGTCCAGGCCGTCCACCAGCCCGAACAGGTTATAGCCGGTGCTGTTCTTGGAGACCTTGGGCTTCCGGCTGCGAATGAGGTCGGCATGCTTGCGGACGAGGGCGAGGGTCTCGGCAAGCGGCGGATGGGCCGCCAGCAGCGCGCTGGTGGCGGGGTCGCCGTCGGCCAGCACCTCGGCGGCGAGCCAGGCGCCGGTGGTGAGATGGATGCGGATCGCGTGGACGTTGTCCTTGACCGACCCGTAGCGGAGCGTGTGCGGGCCGGCGGAATTGTTCGCGAGCATCCCGCCCAGCTTGCACATGTCGCGGCTGGAGGGATCGGGCCCGTACATGAGTCCGTGCGGCTCGAGCTTCTTGTTGAACTCGGTCAAGTGCAGACCCGGCTGAACCCGCACCCAGCGCTCCGCGACGTTCAGCTCGAGGATGCGGTTCATCCGGCCGCAGTCGAGGATGATCCCCTCGCCGACCGCCGAGCCGGTGAGGTTCGTGCCCGCCGCCCGCGGGGTGATCGGCACGCCCGCGGCCACCGCGTAGGCGACCGTCGCGGCGATGTCCTCCTCGGTCTCGGCCGTCACGACGGCCTTGGGCACCACCTTGTAGATGCTGGCGTCGACCGAGTAGGCCGTGATGGTGGGAAAGTCGTCCTTGACCTTGTCGAGACCGAGAATGCGCCGCAGATCGTTGCCGATGGAGCGGGTCTTCTCAGGAAGGATCAGTGCGGGTGCGTCGCTCACGTGTCCCCTTTTTCTTGACTTCCAGCGCCAGCGCGACGATCCGCTCCTCGGAAAGGCCCAAGGCGTAGTAGTGACGGTAGTGGTGCTCGATCGCTTGAGGGTAGCCCTTCTCGGGCAGCATCTGCTCGCGCAGCGTCTTCACGCGGTCGAGGACCTGCTTCACGAGGTCTGGGCTGATCTCCACGCCGTGCTCCCGCAGGGTCTTGGTGTGCTTGGCCAGGACGGACTCCACCGCGGCGGCCCCGCTGTGCTTGCCGAAGACGAACCGCTGCTCGCCCCCGACCGCCTCCTCCGCGATGAACTGGTAGATGGCCGGGTGGATCGCGATCGCGGCCGTGTGGATCCCCGATTCGTGCTTGAACACCCCCTCGCCCACGATCGGCTCGTGCGGCTGGAGCGGGATGCCGGAGTACAGTTCGATCTTGCGACGCAGCTCGGTCAGCCGGTCATAGCGGAAGCCGGGCAGCGTGACCCCGTAGAGCATCTTGAGGATCATGACGAATTCGTGCAGCGGGCAGTTGCCGGCCCGCTCGCCGATGCCGTTCGCCGTCACCCCCGCATACAAGGCTCCGTGGCTGATGGCCCGGACGGTGTTAATCGCCCCTAGGCCAAAGTCGTTGTGGAAGTGCGCCGTCATGGGCACGGGACCGAGCACCTTGACCAGCCTCGGAATGTAATGATCCACCCCTTCGGGCGTGAACACCCCGCAGGTGTCCGAGAAGCACATCCGCGTCCCGCCGGCCGCCACGCAGGCCTTGGCCCAGACCTCGCCATAGACCACATCCGACCGCGAGGCATCCTCGGCGGCGAACTCCACGCGCGAGAACCCGCGCTGCCGGGCGTAGCGGATGGCGCCGGTGATCAGGTCCAGGTTCTGCTCGCGGTAGTAGTCCACCGGCCGGGTCAGCCATTGATCTTCTGGCTGGCCCGCCCGGCGAAGGAGCGTCTTGCCCAACTTGTACTTGAGATGCAGGTCGGACAGCGTCGAGAGCACGAGGACGCTCACGTCATCCGGCTTGGCGCCGACGGCCGTGACGGTGTCCACGACCGCGTCGATGTCCTCCTCGAGGCTCCGGCACATGGCCAGCACCTCGATGTCCCGACGGATCTCGCCACGCTTCTGCGCCTGCACGATCAGTTGCAAGGCCTTGCGGTCGGATTCGGAGACCGCCGGGAAGGCCGGGTCGATGACGTGGACGCCGATCTCGGAGAGCAGCTTGGCCAGCTCCAGCTTCTGCTCGGGTGAGAAGGCCACGCCGGGCATCTGCTCCCCGTCCCGCAGGGTGTCGTCGTAGATGCGGATCTTCGCGGGGTCGGGAAACTTCAGGTGCTTGGTGAAGTGCGTGGGAGGGATCGCCAGTTGATTGAGAGGTTCTTTCAGGTCCATAGGCGCTCCGGTGAGAGGTGGTGGCTAGAGGAATTGTAGCGAGTTTTCCCCGCGGGTTCCACAACCTGACTATTTGACGGTCCCGGCCATCTCGAAGACGGGCAAGTACATGATGATGACGATGGCGCCGACGACCAGGCCCATGACCAACAGCAGCACCGGCTCGATCCAGGTCGTGAGCTGGCTGAGCCGCTGGTCCAGATCGCCTTCGTAGAGTTCAGCGACATCCCGCAGCATCGCGTCCAGCGAGCCGGTCTCCTCGCCCACCGCCAGCATCTCCAGGGCCATGCGTGGGAAGACCTTCACCCCTTCCAAGGCCGCGGAGAGCGTGGTCCCCTCTCGCACGCGCTCGGTGGCCGTGGCCAGCCCGGCCGCCAGAAACCGGTTGGTCAACGCCCCGCGCACCGTCTGGAGCGCGCTCACCAGCGGCGTTCCGCCGGCCAACACGGTCGCCAAGGTCCGCGCGAATTGAATGGTCTGGTGCTTGACGAGCACGTCGCCGATGAGCGGAAGCGTCAAGGTGGTGCGGTCCCAGAGCGCTCGGCCGGTGCCGGTGCGGACCCACCATCTGAACGCAAGGACCAGCGCCACGATCGCCAGGCCAATCCACAGCAGATGCGACTGGATCGCCTCGACGAGGGTGATCAGCGCCCTCGTGGTCTCCGGCACATTCGTCCCGGCCTCCCCGTAGATCGCCGAGAACGTCGGCATCACGTACGTCAACAAAAAGCCCACCACGGCAGCGCCCGCGATCACCAGAAACGCCGGATAGGCCAACGCCTTCGTCATCTTCTGGCGAAGGCCCATGATCAGCTTGAGATAGACGATATAGCGCTGCAGCACTTCCGGCAGGTTCCCGGCCTGCTCGCCGGCCTTCAACGAGGCGATGCAGAGCTCCGGGAAAAAGAGCGGGTGGCGCGCGAGGGCATCCGACACGGCAGTCCCGCCGCGAATGTCCTGGCGCACGGCGCGCAAGACCGCCTGGAACGCCGGGCGCCGTGCCCGCTCGATCAGCAGGTCAAAGATCCTGAGGATCGGAAGCCCGGCCTTCACCAGGGCCAGGAGTTCTTGGTTGAAGACCAGAAACTCCTGCAGGGGGATGCCGCGCTTCCTTCCCCACTGCCCGGCCCCCAAAAGCATTGGCCACGCCCCGAGGGGCCGCAGGCGAAAGACCAGGAATCCTTGTCTTTCGAGCTCAGCCCGGACTGCCTGCTCGTCGTCACCTTCGGCCTGGCCTTCGAGGGTTGTTCCGTCAGCCCGGGCCGCCCTGTAGAGATACGAAGGCATGGAAAAGGCTATGGCTCAGGAAGGATGAGCACCTGCCCTGGGAGAATGAGGTCGGACGTGAGATCGTTCACCGCTATCAGCTCCGACAACCGCACCCGATGCTTGCGGGCGAGGCCCCACAGGGTATCCCCCCGCTCCACGATCACCGTGCGTGAGGGAGACTCGTCGGGCTCGCCGGAGAGCGCAGGCCGGTCGGACACGTCCTGGTAAATCGGCCCCGCCAACCTCGCACCAGCCGGTTTCGGCTTCGACCGCGCGGAAAGCTTCTGCATCGCGGTCTTGAGTTCGGCCAATTCCTTGGTATGTCCCTCGATGGCCTGCTCGAGCGCCTGGAGGCGCGCCTGGTCGTGACCGGCCTCGCCGACTTGCTGGCGCAGACGTCCCAACTCGACCAATTGCCCCTGGAGTTCACGGGCGATTGCAGCCAGCCGGTCGCGCTCCTCCCGCGTACGTACCAGCTCCTCGCGCTGCGCCTCCACTCCCCGCTGCGCCTCCTGGGCGCGGCGTTGGGCCTCCCGCAGCTCGCCCTCCAAGCGAGCCTGCGCGGCACGGGCGACGCCCAGCTCCCGCTGAAGTCCCTGCATCTCCGCGCGCAGGTCCATGATGGTGCGTTGGGACTGCAAGGACTCCGCCTTGAGCGCGGCCTGCGTCATTTGGAGGTCACGGACCGAAGGGCCGGCACAGCCGGCGACCATCCAGAGACCGCACCACAGCACAGCGTGGAGTGCGTAGAGCTTCCTCATCCCACCATCACCACTGGTTATACGGCACGCCGTTGGTCCCGACGAGGTCGGAACCGGAGTGGATATCAAAGACACCGCCCTCCGACTCATCGTAAATTTCCTGCCAAGTGGACGTGGATCGCGTAAAGGGATCCATCGGGATCACCTTCAGGTATCCGACCGTGACCAAATCCTTGAGCGAGTCCGGGTACTTTCCCTTATCGGCCCGGTGCTGGTCCAGCAGGTCCCGGATCGTAAAGAGATCGCGTGTGAGGACCGCTTCGCGGGCCTTCACCACCGACTGTTGATAGGAGGGCACGGCCAGGGTCACAAGAATCCCTATAATCGTGACGATGCTCATCAACTCGAGAAGCGTGAAGCCGCGCTCACCAGTCCCGATACTTCGTCCCATCCAATGCGACCTCCGGGCTGGCCGAAGCCAGGTCATACACATCGTCACCACACCAGGACGACGCATCCGGCGGATCCGTGTAGCACCGCAACAGCCAGTCAGCCTTCCCGGTCAGCGGGTCCACCGGAATCCTTCGCAGGTAGCGCTTGAGCGTTGCCCCCTTCACGGTGGCTTCTTCGCCCGTCAGCTTCACTTCCAGCAGGGTCTGCAGCGTCTTGGGATACCCGGACACGCTGGATGCGTCTTTGCACGTGAGCTTGTTCTTGACGCACAGGGAACCGAGTGACAGATCGCCCTCCCGGTTCCAGTCCAGTTTGAAGGCATCAATGGCCGCCCGGACCGTCCGGAGCTCCTGATGCAACTCGATCTCACGTGCCCGCTTCCCCGACACTTTGGAGAGCGGCATGGCGACCGACGCCAGCACCATGATGATGGTGATCGTGATCATCAATTCCAGGAACGTGACGCCCGACTGGTCGATCCCACTTTCCTTCACTGGACCCTCACGTTGCCCTGCCCGCCCGTGGCCGGAAGCGGCGCCTTCGCCGCGCTCAGCAACCGTGACGTCTGGATCGCCACCGGCGAAGAACCGGGCTCTTTCGCGACAAACGCCAGCGTGGCCAGGACACCGGCGCCGCTCACGCCCTTGGCACCCTCCCCCCGCATGAGCTGGACGACCACCGTCCCGGTCGACGGATTCGCAGCCGTGACGACGGTGGCCGTCCCCTCTCGCTTTAAAAATTCCCCTTCAAACGCCTGGCGGAACTCCAAGACCTTCGGATCGTAACTGACGGTCAGCGTGCCTTCGGCAAGGTCCTCGACGTTGGTCAGCATCACATCCAGCCTGATCTCCTCGCCCACTGTTGCCGTTCTGTCCGGAGGGAGAAAAGAAAGCACGCCCAGAGTGGGCGGTCGTGGCGCTTCCGGCGCCGGGGATGGCGCACCGGAAGGCGCAGGCGCTGGACTTGCAGGCACAGCGCCCAACATCCCCCTGCCTATGCCTGCGTCAGGGAAAAGCTGCTTCAGCCCATAGGCCTCCTCCGTTCCTGACCAGAAGGCCTGATCATCCACAGAAGGGAGTTCCAAGGCCCGGACGATGTGCGGCGTGATGGTCAGGATCACGTCGGTGGTGACCACATCGCGGGTGGTGGACTTGAACACCTCCCCCAGCACCGGGATGTCGCCCAGTCCCCGCACCTTCTGGACGACCGTCCGGTCCTCGGGCTGAATCAGGCCGGCGAGCACCACACTCTCCCCGTCCTTCAACGAGAGCGAGGTCTCCGCGGTGCGAGTCCCGAATCTGAATTGCTGGATCAGCGGATTGGCCTGAAGGGTCACCAGATCCCCCAGCCGCGTCACCTCGAGCTGGAGCTTGAGGGTCACGTCCTGGTTCAGATGGATCACGGGCTCCACCGTGAGCTTGACGCCGGTGTCCTTGAATTCAATCGAGGTCACCGTGGATTGGGTAGGGACAGTGCCAGGCACCGTGCCGGGAACCGTGCTGGTGGTGGACAGCAGGATGGGTACCTTGTCGCCGATGTTGATCTTGGCCTGTTTGTTGCTCACTACCCGTACCCGCGGATTGGCCAGAGTCTTGGTGTTGGCTTCCGACCTGAGGAAATCCAGCAGCACGCTGGTGGGCAATGTGAAAAGGTAGCTGCCGGTTCCGATGGACGCCAATTGCTGATACGTCCAATCGGTGGTCGAACTGGCAGCCGGGAACGTCGTGGCGCCGGGCGGGACGAGCGCCGCCCCGGCTTGCTTGGCAACGTTCACACCAAACTTGTCGGACAGGGTCTTATCCACTTCCAGGACCTCGATCTCGAACATGACCTCGCCCGGCTTCCGATCATTAGCCAGGATGATACGCTCGGCCAGCTTGACCTTGTCCGGGGTGTCCCGCATGACGATCGCGTTGACATCTTCATTGACGAAGATCCGCTTGGTCTCGAGCATGGTCCGCAACAGATTCACCATGTCTTTGGCTTTTGCGGTCGAGAGATAGAAGGTGCGGATCATGAGATCCTGATACTGATCCAGCTTCTGCTTCGTCCTCGGAATGACAATGATCGTGTCGTATGCCAGCCGCCGCATGAAGAGGCCCTGCGTGGTCAGGATGAGGTGCAGCGCATCTTCGAACGTGGCGTCCTTGACGAAGATCGTGATGGGATCGTCCCTCATGTCCTTATCGAACAGGATGTTGATTCCACCGGCGCGAGCCAGGACTTCGAACACCTCCTTGGTCCGGGCGTTCTGGAATTTGAGCGTAATGGGTTGCCTGGAGCCGGTGAGCGGCAACGCAACACTCTTTTGCTTCTCGGCGAGCTGGACCAGGCCGTCTTGCGCGGCCTTCAGGTCCGGATCCAGTTCCAGAGCGCGCTCGAAGGCCTCGGCGGCGTCATCCAGCCGACCCCCCTTCAGCATCTTCTGCCCGACTGCCAGCCGGTCCTGGGCTTCCTTGAATCGCAGCGCTTGAGCCAGCGCGGACTGGTGTTCCTGATTCGAGGGCTCCAGGCTCAAGGCCCGTTTGAACGCCTCGATCGCCTGCAGGAGATTCCGCTCTTTAAGCGCAGCTCGGCCCCGTTCTTGGTACGCCGCCGCGACCCGGCCTTTGGCGGCGTTCAACTTGGCCTGAATGGCGGGATTGAAGGGATCGTCTTTGAGGGCGTCCTGATAGGCCGCCATGGCCCCCTCCCAGTTGCCCTCTTGCATGAGTCGGTCGGCAAGCGTGGTGTCAGGAGTATAGAAAGAGGCGCACCCGGCCAGCAGGCCTAAGACCACCAGCGCGCTGACAACCTTCCAGTACATCAAGGAGTGCCCTTTTCTGCCTACTCCCCCCATATATCACGCCATATTAGCGCTCGCAGCGAACAGAGTCCACCAGAAAAACACTGCAAGGGAACTCTGGTAAATTCCCTATTCTCGCATCCGCCGTGTCCAGAGTGTCAAAAACTCTGGGTATGAAAGGAAAACGCGCCGCTCGAAGGATTGAGTAAACTCCTGGCCTTCAGCCAGATCCTGGAGCAACGCGGTCAACGCAGGAATCCCGCCCCGCTCGATCAGCATCCGCACAGCCAGCGCGCTTTCGGCATAGGCAAGCGGGACTTGATCCGCAGGCAAGCTCAGAAAGCCGTCGTGAAGTCGCGGGAGCGGGACCAGGAATGGTGCCTGCCGGGCCAGCCGCTCGGCCCACTTTAAATCACCCATTTCAAACACAACCGCCAGGCCCTCATCCACCCAGGTCGGGACTCCACGCGGCGCCAGACTCTTGACCAGCGCATGGGTAAACTCGTGCGCCAGGACCTTTTCCAGTTGCCGGGGGTCATTGAGCGCCCCCCGCATCGGGACTCGAATTTTGCCGTCAAAGACACCACCCGCCCACGCCGGGCTTCGCGTAATATCACGGAACTGTTCATCGGTATACAAGACGACGGTAATGATCCCAGATGGGTAAGCCAGCAGCGTCGTCCCGATGCGCCAGTACGCTGCCTCCAGGGCATCCACTGCGGCCGCTGCGAGACGTTGCTCCGCCGGCCCTTCAAAGAGCACGGTGAAGTGCGGGCTCAGGCTTTGCTGAAATCTGTTGTGCAAGGCGGCTTCTTTGCGCCAATTCTCCAACCGCCCACGGATTTGCGCGTTGTTCGGTTCAACCTCGAGGGCCGCCTCATACGTCCTGACCGCCGTCTCCAGATCGCCCATGCGATAGGTGATGTCGCCCAGCAACAGCGCCGCAGCAGTCAGACGTGGATTGAGCCTTAAAGCTTGCTGAAGGGCCGTCTGCGATTCTTTTTCCTGTCCTTGGAGATGAGCAGCGAGACCTGCGCCGAGAAACAACGTAGCATCTTGAGGATTTAACTCGATGGCCTCATGAAAAAAGTCGGCAGCCTCCTGGATTCGACCGGCCTGAATCGCCTCCCATCCTTGCCGTCCCAGCGCAGCTCCGGAAGACTCCGCCAGCCCCTGGTCGGCGGCTCCGGAGATGGCCCAGAGGAAAACGGATGCGAAAACAACAAGTCGTTGCATAGTACAAGATATCACCTTTGCTTTTGGCGTTCACTTCTCTTATTATCTTATCCCTATGCACACTCTTCGCAATGCACGCGGGGTGACCTACCTCCTCGTGATGTTGGCCGTGGTATTGATGGGGATCTCCGTATCCGTCGCGGCCAAACAGTGGAAGGCCGTGGTGCAGCGTGAACGAGAAGCCGAATTGCTGGCTCGGGGGATTGAGATCCAAACCGCGTTGGCGGTCTATTCAGCCCAGCAGAAGAAAGGGCGCGTCGGTTTCTCCGGTGAGATCTATCCGCTGACGTTAGAGGAACTCGCCAAGCAACCAAAGCCTGCCTTGCGAAAGGTGTACAAGGATCCGATTACCGGCGACGACTGGGCGTACGTGCGCGATCCCACCGGCCGCATCAAGGGCGTGAGGAGTAAGAGCAAAGCGGAGCCGTTCAAGCAGAAAGATTTCCCACCTGTGGTCCGACACTTTGACGGACTAACCGGTTACAACGACTGGGTGTTCCAACACCCGAACGCCTCGACCCCGCAAGTCCCTGTGGCACAACCGACCGCTCCGGCACAACCGACACAGCAAGCCCGCCGCTCCTCCGTCGCAGTCGCCTTCAGCACCTGGCGGCCCTGCCATTCCTTAGGCTAGAGGTTATTTGCCTTCGACCAGCGGGACCGTCCGTTCCACCTGAGATCGGGGTTCCTGCAGGGTCACGCTGGTCGGCGTGACGGTCTTGACACGGACCCTTTGCTCGATCATCTCGTCACTCCGCACGATGTACAGCTCTTTGCCTTTCGAGAGAAACGCTTGCTGTCCGCCATCCCGGCTGAGATACCCGAGATAGCGGAACTGGGCCAACTCCTGACGGGCAGCCTCCGCGGCCAGTTCTTCCGGCGAAGGCGGCCGAGGGACTGGGGGAGCGGCCACGGCTGGCGCCGTCGGAGACCCTGGCGCTGGCCGTTTGGCGTGGGCGGGCGCCACCTTTTCGGTGGGCAGCGGCGCGAAGATGTTCTTCGGCGCGACGAAGGCCTCTTGCGCCCGGCGCTGTGCGGCCGCAAGCAGGTCGAGATTGACTTTCAAGCCGGCACCGGCTTGGGGCCGGCTGGCCTTTGTCCGGTCAGCCTTGCCGGTGACATACGCCAGCGGCACGCGCTGCGGCTCCGGCGCGGCTGCAATGATCCAGATTGCGACGCCCGCCCAGATCCCGAGCAGGAGGAACAGTGGCAGCCATTGGGAGCGTCTCGTCATGGCAAGAAGGCATGAGAGGACACGCGCTCACCCGGCCCCTCTCGGATGTAGGTGCTTAAGGTGATCTGAAACGCGACGGCCTCGCCCTTCTTCGTACTGTGGTGACTGACGTTGAGGTCTTCGATGAACAGGAAGCCGTGGGCCGTTTCCAGATGATGAATAAAACGCCTGAGGTCTTCGTAGCGACCGGAGACCGATCCTCTCAGCACCGCCTTGGAGAAACCCCCTGCCTGGGGTTTCTCCAGCGCATAGGAGAGATCCGGGATGGAGACCCGATCCCGCCGCGCGACTTCCGAAATGGTGAGCGGAAGCTGCGCGAAATCACGATGCCCTGGCAAGGCATTCAGGATCACGGTCAGATTCTTCCGCGCTTGCTTGGCCTCCAGGCGTTGGGCAACCCGCTGCCTCGCCGCCATCCACGCGGCTTCGGCCTGGGCAAATCGGTCTTGGGCTGGCGCCACCACGAGCAGACGGACCACGACCAGAGCAGCGCCCAGCACGCCCGCCACGGCCATCCAGAGAATGAGGGAGCCATAGGGCGTACGCCGCAACAGGCGGACTATCGGGAATCCGCGAGTCATGATCCCCCGGCTTGGGACTGGTACCGCACGGTCAAGGTGAACTCCACAACGTCATTGTCTCCGACCCTGTGATGGAGTAGTTGGGCGTCCTTAAACGCCCGATGGTCTTCCAAGCTGATGATGAAGGTGGTCAAATCCTTCAAGCTGAGCGCTGATCCAGCGATCGCGATGACCGCATCCTTGAAATCGAGCCGGATGCTGTTGATCGAGACGCGCGGCGGGACTGTCGCTTCCAGATCACTGAGGAACCGCGTCCAGGAAAACGCGCGCTTCGCGATCAGGTCGTTGGCAAAGACCACTTGGGCCGTGAGCCGCCCCATCGCCGTATCGGAAAGGTCCACCCCTTCCATCTGTCCTCGGAGCTGGACCTGGCGGTCTTGTTCCTGAACACGGGCCAGCGCCTGCTCGACGTCCATGGCCTGGGCTCGGATGGTACGGGCTTCTTGGACATTCCCGACGATCAATCCGACCAGGAGCAGCGAGACCAATACCAGCGCGGCACAGGCAGGACCCAGGTAGGCGTAATGGCTGCCGCTGAGATCGACAGCCGGAATCGCCTGTCTTCGTCTCGGCGCAAGCGCCGCGATCGCCGGCAGCGCTCCCGGCGGCGTGGCCTCGTCGAGCGGCACACGCCAGGCCTGTTGAGCAAGAATCGGTCCCACGGGGACCACCTCCAGATCGAGCTCCTTGGAGATCGCCGTCATGGCATCCGGCTCCTGCTCTTCGCCGAGCACATACAGGCGCCGCAATGGGGTCCCCGGATGGGTCTCCTCATAGAACGCTAACGATGCCACGAGATCGCCCAGAATCTGCGACGATTGAGTTTTGGTGCGCACGAAGACCGGGCGGTCGGCCCGGTGAATCATGAACGTGAACCCCTCGTCCAGCAGGGACACCCAGCCGGAGGGCTCCTCAACGGGGGAAGACGCGCGCGCCACGTTGGGCAGCAGGAAGCTGGTCGCGTTCACACTGACCGGGACCAGCCCCAGGTCACCGCACACCGTCTCGTATTGCCGCAGCACCGACTCCCCGATCATCACCACCAGCATGGTGTGAGGTCCGACGACCTGCGACACGATTCTGGCACTCGCCACCGGAAAGGTCGCCTCTTTTTCAAGGCGCCAGCGGATGAGGGCGTCCCGTTCGCTCAAGCGAGACGGTAAGGTGTCCACATTCAGCAGCACGGTCCGGACACAGAGATCCGACAAGACCAGCGCGATCTGCCAGCCGGGCGCCTGGCGTCCGGCCGGTATCCCGATCAAGGCACGAAGGCGGGATTTCAGCGCATCAACGTCACTGATGTTGGGCTCGACCGGTGAGGGCCTGAGGAGGCCGGACGGCAGATCCGCCACGATGGACCGCACGCGTGTCCGTCTTCGCCAGTCCGTGGACCGCACCGCCCACGCCGCCTGACGCGGACCCAGCTTCAAACTGTACCGCGGCGGGCCGAATCCCAGCATCTCACGCCTGTTCGATGAAGGTCACACGATTAATTTCAACCAGCGTGGTCACCCCTTGCCGTAACTTCTCCAAGGCGGTTTGTCGCAGGCTCGTCATGCCGGCATACATCGCGCGCTTGCGGATCTCGGAAGGTGGCTTTCGATCCAAGATCATTTCCTTGATCTCATCCGTGAGGTCCAGGAACTCCGTGATGCATTGACGACCCCGATACCCGGTCCCGTGGCAATTCTCGCACCCCCGCCCCTGGGAAAGGACGACTTCGCGATACTGGTCGTAGTTGAGCCCCGACTCCTCGGCCTGCGCGCGATCCAGCCGCACCTCTTCCCGGCAGGCGGGGCAGATCGTCCGCACCAGCCGCTGCGCCAGAATGCAGTTCAGCGAGGCGACAAAGTTGTACGGTTCGATCCCCATGTTCACAAACCGGCCGATCACGTCGAAGGCGTTGTTCGCATGGACAGTGGTGAAGACCAGGTGGCCCGTCAGCGCCGACTGAATCGCGATCTGCGCGGTCTCGGCATCCCGGATCTCACCCACCATGATCTTGTCCGGATCGTGACGGAGAATCGAGCGCAGGCCGCGGGCAAAGGTCAGCCCCTTTTTCTCATTGACCGGGATCTGCACCACGCCGGCGAGCTGGTATTCGACCGGGTCTTCGATCGTGATGACTTTGCTCTCGAGCGTGTTGATCTCGCTGATCGCGGCGTACAGCGAGGTGGTTTTGCCGCTGCCGGGGGGGCCTGTCACCAGCACCATGCCGTACGGCTCGGTGATGGCCCGACGGAACCGACGCAGGTCTTCGACGTTGAAGCCCAAGCGAT
>VBOK01000216.1 GCA_005877565.1 Nitrospirota bacterium | reverse complement strand
GTCTTCGTCGCGATCAACAAGATCGACACACCCAAGTCCGATCCACTCACCAGCGACTTCTACGCACTAGGGATGGAGGCTCTCTACCCGCTCTCCGCCGAGCACGGCGCCGGCGTCGCGGAATTGCTGGACGCCCTCTATCCCCTGCTCCCGGCCGCCACAGAGGGCCCGACCGCGGACATTCCCAAGGTCGCCGTCGTGGGGCGCCCCAACGTCGGCAAGTCCACCTTCATCAACACGCTGCTGGGCGAGCCACGCCTGGTGGTTAGCGAGGAGCCGGGCACGACGCGCGACGCCATCGACACCCTGGTCCGCTACAAAAAGGCTGAGTACCTCTTCATCGACACGGCCGGCATCCGCCGGCGCGGCAGGATCGATCCGGGAGTGGAGCAATACAGCGTCGCGCGCGCCATGCGGGCACTGGGCCGGGCCGACCTGGCTGTCCTGATCCTGGACGGCGTCGAAGGGGTGACGGAGCAGGACACCAAGATCGCCGGCCTGGCTCTGCGCGGCGGCCGGGCCTGCGTGCTCCTGGTGAACAAGTGGGACCTGCGCGCCGACGACCCGGACGCCAAGGCGAAGTACGAGGCAGAACTGCGCCGCCGTTTCGCCTTCCTCGCATGGGCGCCGGTGCTCTACGGCTCGGCCCTCGAGTTCAAGACGGTCGCGGGCGTCTTCCCGGTGATCAACCGGGTGTTGAAGGCCTTCGCGCACCGCGTGCCGACGGCACAGCTCAACCGAATCTTCCAGGACGCGATCGCGGCGAACCCGTTGCCGATCCGCAAGTGGAAGCCCGTCAAATCGGCGTATATCACCCAGGTCGCCACCAAACCTCCCACGTTCGTCCTTTTCTGCAAGCACCCGGAGGAGGTCGGCGCGCCCTACTTACGGTATCTCGAGAACTACCTGCGGGAGCAGTTCGACTTCGCCGGCGCCCCGATCCGCATCTTCGCAAAAGCCAAATGAAGACGGCCGGCGCCTTCATCGGTCTCGCGCTGGCTGTCGGTTTCCTGGGCCCGCTCACCGTGGCGGCGGAAGCGCCGCCCACCTCGTTCGAGGTCGTAGCCAGCAAGCGGGCGTTCACCCCGGAAACCCTGACCGTGCAGCAGGGCAAACCAGTCACGCTGGTCATCCGTAACGACGATGAGGACCTGCACGCCTTCGTCCCCTTGCTGCTCCTGCAGCGCACCAACGTGCAGGTAAGTGGGAACGGCGCGCCCGAATTCAATGAGGCCGGGTTCGTCCGTGTCCTGATTCCTCCCCATGGGAGAGTCGAGTTGCGGTTCACCCCCAAGACTACCGGCACGTTCCACTACATCTGCGACCTGCCGGGCCATAGCATGCGGGCCCAAATTGTCGTGAAATAGGCGCGGCCTTTCGTCGTTGACAGCAACTGGCCACACGACTACCATACAGCCCCTGAGAGGGTCCCTTCCATCGCAGAACGTAGTGGACGGCCTCTACCACTTTCATAAATCCGAACGGCTACCAGAAGGAGGTCACCTCAACATGATATCCGGACGCCTTTTCCCCATATGGTTTCTTTCGCTCTCGTTCCTGCTCCTGGGAGCCAGTGCTGTCCTTGCGGCCGATGCGCCCGCCGCGCCGGCTGCCCCTGCTGCTCCTCCTGCCTACGAGGTGTGGGTGATTGATCAGTCGGATAGCTCGAAAGATGGAGGCGGCACCCTCTACATCTACGACGGCGCCAGTCTCGCAGCGGACGCGAAGAGCGCCAAGGCCGAAACGGTGGACCTGGGCGACAAGTTCGCCGAGGCCTGTAAGGAAATCGGGGGCTACCCGAAGCGTCCCCACATGATCTTCTTCACCAAGGACGGGAAATACGGGATCCTCTCCTACGTGGCCAGCGGCCACGTTGTGTTCCTGGACGCGGCCGCCCGCGCGCCGATCGGATGCGTGAGCCTGGGCAAGAACGCCCACGCGGCTTGGCCGACGGCCAACATGAAGATGGCGATTGGCGCGAATATCGCCGAGAAGAAGCTCGTCCGCATCTGGACCGACTATGCCAACAAGAAATTCACGGTGAATCCGCCCACCGATGTCGTGGCCCTGGCCTCTATGGAATCCGGGGAGCTGCCGGACATGGCGCCGATCTGTCCGATCACCGAGAACAAGAGCCAGTATGCCTTCGTCACCCCGCGCGGCGGCGGCCTGGTTGTCTTCGACATCACAGCAACTCCTATGGTCCCCACAGGATCGCTGACGAAGGATGCCTTACGGCCAGCCGGGTGTGGAGGGGTTCAGATCGGCTCCACCATGTACCTCAACTCTGGCGGTGGGTGGCCCGCCACGCCCCTGAATCATGACGTATATGCCTTCGGGCTCGGCTCCCTCCCTGAGGGAAGCGTGCCGGAGCTGATCGGGTCGCGCCAGGGCGGAGATTCGCATGGGATGGTCGCCGTCGGCGGCAAGCACCTCTGGTCGGGCGACCGGTATCTCAACCTGATCGACGTGTACGATACCGGCAACGGTAACATCAAAGTCGGAACGATCCTGCTCTCGGGGGATCTCAGCAAGGATCCTGCGCCCGACCTGATGGACGCGGCTCCGGACAGCAGCTATGTCTTCACCGCGCTGCGCGGTCCCAGTCCGCTCACCGGCAATAACAAAGACGTCAACAACGCCGTGGGCAGCACGCCGGGCGTAGGTGCCATCAAAGTCGAGGGGAACGGCAGGGGCGGCTCGCTCGTAGGGATCGCCGCGATCAGCAAGAAGGTGCAAGAGAAAGACAAGGAAGGCAAGGACGTGACGGTCGAGAAGGCCGACCCGCACGGCATTCAGGTGCGGAAGAAGTAACCGTCCTGATCGAGAAACAAGGGGAGGGTTCGCCGAGAGTCCTCCCCTTTTTTATCCGGCCCTTCTGTTAGGATGCACGCATGACCGAGCATGAGCTGCAGCGCGACCGCCGGGAGGGTGAGCCGGTCAATTAACTTGATCTTCCCGACTCATGTGCCATGCCACACAGTTGGCTTTCTCGCAAGGACTTTGAAGCCCTCGTGGCCAGGGCGGTGAAGGACCTACCCAAGGATTTCAGCCGCTACCTCGACAACGTAGCGATCGAAGTCCAGGAGGAGCCCAGCACGCGGCCCGATCCTGCGTGTGTGCGGGACTGAAGAAGAGGTCATCCACGAGGTGCAGGAAACTGTGGTCCACGAGATCGGCCACCACTTCGGGCTGTCCGACGATGACATGCCGTTTTAAATGGCAGTTGGCCGGCCTGCTGCTCCTTGCGTCGGGGAATGCTTATGCCGGTCATGCCAGCGAAATGGACGCTCCCGGTGTCATGCCGCACGAACTGATGGCCGGCCTGGTCGGGCTCGCTGCGATTCTGTTGCTGGCCATCTTGACTCTGGCGTGGGTGGTCTGGCGGCTGCGCGGGCTCGATCGGCGCCTGCGCGAACTGGAGGAGAATCGCAAGGATTGAGTTGTGCTACGATAGAGTCACGATTGGCCGTCGCGTACAAGGAGGCTTGGCCATGAGCACCATTCGACTTGCCCGTGCTTTCTCAGCCATCGGCCTCGCAGTGCTCCTTGCGGGCTGCACTGGGTTGCTGGAAGCCTACCCCCCGCCCGCCAATCCCTTCCTAGCGGGAGCAACCCCGCTCGCAAGCACAACGCTCGCTCAACCGACCAAAGTGGGGCTCGTCTGGCTGGCGCCGGCCGGCCCTGCCGTCCCTTCCCAAGCTACACAGCGGAACCTAGCCGATAAGATCAAAGCCCGGTTCGCGGCGGGGAAGCGATTGGAAATCGTCGGCGCCACGATGATCGCGGCCCCGCAAGGCGACATGCTCGCCGAGGTCCGCAAGGCCAGCGCTCCGTTCAACGTCAATCAGGTGTTGGTCGTCATGCCGACATGGACTGAGGTGATCAGCCCTGTGTGGCTCCACTACGGTCGTGACGGCAGAGCCATCGGGACTCGAACGGACAATTATGTCACAGTGTCCCTGGTCGGCCTGGACCTGAATAGCGGCAAGGGCCTGTACTCGGTCGTGGCCAACGGAGAGGCCCGACTCCTGGCAACCGACTACGAGGACGCTCGACCCTTCTTCCCGCGCATCTCTCCGGGGCGGACCAGCGCCTTCATCTATCCAGACCGTGCGACTTTTCCTCCTGGTGAGGTCCACGCCGTGGCCCTGGAGCAGGCGGTGAACGGGGTCATCTACGAGCTCGACCGGGCGCTTGGTAGCTGAGTGCCTGACATCACCTCGCTCATCTCTCCGGTAGCCCTCGAATTCCTGTTCTTGCTGTCCATCGTCGGCTTCGTTGGCAGTGTGATCGCCATCCCATGGATACTGATTCGTCTCCCCCAGGACTATTTCTGCGAGAGCCATCCGAGGACCTGGCTGAAGGACCGTCATCCGGTCCTCCGGCTCATCGCCCTAGCGTTGAAAAACTTCGTCGGGTGGATTCTGCTGCTGGGGGGGATCGCCATGCTGGTCCTGCCCGGGCAGGGGCTGCTCACGATACTGATCGGCGTGTCGCTGATGGACTTCCCGGGGAAGCGGGCGATCGAGCGCAAGCTGGTCAGCCGGCCCCTGGTCTTACAGGCCATCAATCGCATCCGGGAGCGATTCGATCGGCCGCCCCTGGTGATCGAGGAGCACGCCGTCCACAAGACCTGACCTCCGCCTCTCTGGCCTTCCGACCAATTTGGTAAAATACCGGCAGCGCAATGATCACATGCCGATTCATGCGATGATGTTGAAGCACAGCGGCATCCTCGGTGCAGGGACGCTCAGTGTTTTTTTCGGCCTCGTGGTCGCCTTGGCAGCAGACGCGCCGTCTCCAGGGA
>VBOK01000215.1 GCA_005877565.1 Nitrospirota bacterium | reverse complement strand
CATCATCGGCACGAGTTTCATGCCCTACGTGCAGAACGTGGCGGGGCTCACCGGAGTGAATTATCGGAATGAGCCGTACAAGGCCAGGGAGGAGCAGGGATGTGACCTGGGTCATATGTTCCAACCCTGCAAGGTAGACAAGCCGGAAGACCCGGCGACGCCACTGATCGAAGCCCATGCTGGCGATCCGGTTCGGATTCATGTCTTGGGCGCGAGCGTCGAGCAGAACGGGATATTTGGGTTGGAAAAGCATGAATGGCCCATTGAGCCCTTCATGCATGGGGCAGACATACTGAGCGCCGTGCAGTTTTCAGGAGCGGAAGTCCTTGACGCATTCATCCCGTCGGCCGGCGGTCCTTACAGACTGCCGGGAGATTACGTCTGGGGCAACCAGCGCTTGCCCTATTCGCAGTCCGGACAGTGGGGCTACTTCCGGGTCTTGCCAACTGGGGATTCGCGGATTCTGCCGCTGTCCAAGAGTGATGTGGG
Source organism: Nitrospirota bacterium (assembly GCA_005877565.1). Lineage (GTDB taxonomy): Bacteria > Nitrospirota > Nitrospiria > Nitrospirales > NS-4 > NS-12. The sequence goes on along the minus strand of VBOK01000215.1, from coordinate 2,629 downwards.
GAGCCAGAAGGCCGAGGCGCAGCCAATCGAGGGACAGGCGCGACCGACCGCTTTGAAGTAAGGCGGTGACGACAGAGTAGGACGTTTGGGTGGGGGAGCCGTACACGCGCTTGCGGCTCCCCCGCTCTTTTTCTCGCTATGGTATAGTTTTCATCGGGAGGTAAGAGGTAATAAGGATGAAACAGTTTCAGTGTCGGCGCTGGAAATGCTACTACGCGTTGCTGATGAGCCTGAGTGTCGGCAGCCTGCTGACGGTATCCAGCGCGCTCGCTTATCAAGAGGTCCAGGTGAAGGATGGAGGGACGATCACCGGGAAGGTGACGCTGAAAGGAAACAAACCGGCTCCCCGTGGGTTTAATCTCGTCATCTTTCCTGATCCGATCTATTGCGGGCGGATCTCAAACGGCCAAGGGTTTCGGCTTCTGAAAGAATTCACGGTTGCGGAGGATCACGGCCTCAAAGATGTTCTTGTCATGCTGACCGGCATTCAGCGAGGAAAACCCTTCGACTTTCCCGTAACTCGCATCGAAGCCCGTGACTGCCGCTTTCTTCCATACATCAATGTCGTGCGGAGCGTTGGCAAGGTCGAAGTCGTCAACATGGATCCGGTCATGCATGACATTCAGGCTTACGAAACCTCGGAGCTGGGGCCACGCGTTCTTTTCAACGTGCCGTTGCCGATGAACCCCCATCATCCCAAAACGGCGGGCACGGATGCCGTGTATCATAAGCACATTCCGGGTGAGCCCAAGACACAGGAGATGAGCATGTCGAAGGGGCGGCGGATTTTCGTGATGCAGTGTGGGTTTCATGCATATATGGAGAGCTTCGGATATGCAGTGGACAATCCCTACTATGCGCTGACGGACCAGTCGGGCCAGTTCACAATTCCTGATGTCCCGCCGGGAACCTACAAGCTTGTGGCGTGGCATCCACAAGAGCGTTCTCTCATGGAGCAGGAGGTCACGGTCACGGCGAATGGATCGGCAACAGTGAATTTCGAAATTCAAGCACGTGAAGGGGCTCGCGCCGGTATGGAGGTCGAGGAAAACCCTCATTTTGGGCTTGGCATTTTAGGTGAAAAAGAGATCAAGCCCACTCTCGAACTGCAGCGGCCCTAAACGCAACGCGGCGGAATCTTTAGGTGGCTCTTTCCAATTAGGTCGTGGTGAACGCGCATGAAGGTCCATAGACGCCTCACGGCAAAGCTGAGTGCTTTGACAGTCTTGGCTTTGAGCACCTTGGCCACAGGCGCTCTGGCTGTCACTAGCGGGGGCAATGACGTAGCCGATGTGGTGCCGGAATGGACACCCGAGGGCAGAAAGGCCGCCACGCATCTGACCACCTTGCCTCCAAAAGACGAGATGGTCCAGGTCCCTGCGGGGCCGTTCCTCATGGGAAGCAATCGCCAGGTGGACCGCAACGCCTATCCGCAGGAACTCCCTCAGCGGACGGTTGACCTCGACGCGTATGAGATCGACAAGTACGAAGTGACCGCGGTCCAGTACCTGCGGTATGTCTTGGCCAACAACTTACCACCGTTGGTGGATTGGAAGTGGGGAGGCGCGTTTCAGGAAGTCATGGCGAGCCATCCCGTGATGCATGTCTCATGGTTCGAAGCGGATGCGTACTGCAAGTGGGCCGGTAAGCGACTGCCCACGTCGGCTGAATGGGAGAAAGCGGCCCGCGGAACAGACGGGCGGATCTATCCCTGGGGGAATCAGCCGGCCGGCTTGTCCCGCGCGAATTTCGGACGCACTGGACTGTCCGGGCCGGTGCGGGATCGACCCGAGCGACTCCTTCTCTATCCACCGATTGTCTCGGTGGATAAGTACGAGAACGCGGTCAGCCCGTATGGGGTCTTCAACATGGCGGGCAATGTCGCCGAATGGACCGCCGATTGGTATGACCCTTACTATTACCGGTATGGGCCCAACCGCAATCCGAAGGGCCCGGATCATGGTTCCCATAAGGCGTTCCGTGGTGGTGGGTGGGTCGACAGTACGCCGAGTGTCCGACCCGCCCAGAGAAATGGAGCGGACCCTAAGACTCGTATGAACTGGCTCGGGTTCCGCTGCGCCCGCGATCCCATCGATAAGGGGCAGACAGGCGAACAGGCCCCTGCTGGCCTCCAGGCTCAATGACACAGGGTGATGCAGCAAGACGCGTTCGGCCGGTTGATGGCCGAATGCTGTTTGGAGTTCTCGTGGGGCTGCTCCTTGCCTTGCTGGTAGAAGGCCCCACCTGGGCGTTGGAGTTCACTGCTGATCTCATCACGCACGCCAATGGCAAGACGCATGTGTCAAACCTGTACTACCGGGATGATCGCTGGCGCATGGAACATCAGGACATCGGACCGGTGAACGTGACGATCGTTCGAAAAGACAAACAGGTGACATGGCTGCTCATATCAAGACTCAAACACTTCAAAGAGGTCCCTTACGATGCCAGCCAGGCCCCGAAGGTGCAGGAAACGCTAGACGGAGAGATCTCAAGGAGCGCGATCGGCACGGAAACTCTGGACGGGCACCCGACCACGCTCTACGAAGTCCATGCGCAGGAGGGAGAGGCGACCGTGGACTACTATCAGTGGCTGGCGACCGATATTCATTTCCCGCTTAAGCTTGTG
>VBOK01000214.1 GCA_005877565.1 Nitrospirota bacterium | reverse complement strand
CTCATGGATGTGTCCTCCTAAGTTGTCGTGTTCTTCTTTCAGTCACGCGTCGCGCTGTGAAGCGCGAACGGCGCAAGCCGTCTGGTTCAGTCCGCTCGTCCGCGTATCGTTCACATCACCACGCCGCCGCCGGCATGGATGTTCTGACCCGTCAGCCAACGCGCCTCTTCGCTCACCACAAAGGCTATGACGTCGGCGATATCCTTCGGCATGCCGAGTCGCTTGAGCGGCGAGGCCTGCTCACCGGTCTGGCGGAAGGCGGGATCGGCGGGCATCATGGCAGTGTCTGTGAACCCGGGGGACACCGTATTCACGGTGACACCCTTGGACGCAAGTTCGTGTGCGAGGCCTTTCGTGAACTGTTCGAGAGCCCCCTTGCTGCCGAGGTAAACAGTGGCACCGGCAATGCCGATATGGGTGCCGTCCGTGGAAATGTTCACGATGCGTCCCCCTTCCTCGATGACCTTCGCCGCTTCCTGCAGCGCAAAATAGGGGCCCTTGGCATTGAGGGCAAACATGCGGTCGAACTCTTCCTCGGTCGTCTCGACCAGGGGTTTGTACATGAACATGCCTGCATTGTTGACCAGGATGTCCAGTCGGCCAAAGCGCTGCACCGTTTCCCGAACCAGGCGACGGGCGTCCGACACTTTGCTCATGTCGGCCTGGATCGCGATGGCGTTCCCGCCTCTTGATACGATTCCCGCCACCACCGCCTTGGCTTTGTCCGCGCTCTTGCCGTAGTTCACGACTACCGTGGCGCCGTCCTGGGCGAGCCGTTCCGCTATGGCGCGGCCGATCCCATTGGATGCGCCTGTCACAATTGCGACTTTTCCCGCGAGTGGTGCCATCTCTTGCCTCCTCTTCTCACCGTCATCTTGCATCGTCACACCTTCTTTTCCGCTGTGCGTGTAGTAAAAGTGGATACGTCATGAAAAAGTTGCCTGTCCCCATTTCCGTTCTCCACCGCCCTCGGGACGGCGCCGAGTTCTTTGACGATGCTGGTGAGGACCGCCTTGGCGTCGCCGAACAGCATCAGGGTCTTGTCCATGTAGTAGAGGTCGTTATCGATGCCGGCAAAGCCGGGGCTCATACTACGCTTAATCACCATCACGGTGCGGGCTTTATAGGCTTCAAGGATGGGCATGCCGGCGATCGGGCTGGTCTTATCTGTCTGGGCGGCCGGGTTCACGACATCGTTGGCGCCGATGATCAGCGCCACGTCGGCCATGGGGAATTCCGAGTTGATCTCGTCCATCTCGAAGAGCTTGTCATAGGGGACATCCGCCTCGGCCAGCAGAACGTTCATGTGGCCCGGCATGCGGCCGGCCACCGGATGAATCGCGAACTTGACGTCCACACCGCGCCGGGTGAGGGCGTCAAACAGCTCCCGCAGTTTGTGCTGCGCCTGGGCCACCGCCATGCCATAGCCGGGAACCACGATCACGGTGCGGGCGGAATCCAGAATCTCCGCGGCCTCCTCCGGAGTGGCTGAGTGGACTGGACGCGCAGTCGCCTGCGCAGCGCTCGCGTGCAGTTGTCCGAACGCGCCGAACAGAATGTTGGTGAACGACCGGTTCATGGCGCGGGACATGATGATCGAGAGGATGAGTCCCGAGGAGCCATCCAGCGCGCCGGCGATAATGAGGAGATTGTTGTCGAGCACGAATCCCATGGCGCTGGCCGACAGGCCGGCATACGAGTTGAGGAGTGCGATGACGGTAGGCATATCGGCGCCGCCGATCGGGATGATGAGCAGGATCCCAAACAACAGCGAGAGCGTCATGAAGATCGGAAACATCCAGGTCTGCTCGGGCGAGATGACCAGCGCGACACCGATCACAACGGCAAGTCCGAACAGGCTCAAGTTGACGATGTTCTGACCCCTGTACGTCATCGGCCGTGTGGGCAGCAGCTCTTGAAGTTTTCCGAAGGCCATGAGGCTGGCGGTGAACGTCAGGAAACCAAGGAGCGTCTCGAGCACCAGCGCTCCCATCGTGAAGCCGTGCGGCGTGTGCCGATAGTATTCCGCGGTCCCGATCAGGGCCGCCGCGAGAGCGCCGAATGCGTGCGAAATCGCCGTCCGCTGCGGAACCGCAGTCATGGGCGTGAGGTAGGCGATCGGAACTCCGACGGCCGAGCCAAGGAAGAAGGCAATGAGAATCCACTGATAATTGACCACCTCGTACCGGAGCAGCGTCCCGATCACAGCCAGGAGCATCCCCGCTTCGCCGGCAATGACGCCGCGGCGCGCTGTCGCTGGCGAGCTCATCCACTTGAGCGCCAGAATAAAGCCGGCCGCCGCCAGGATATAGAGCGCGGGAAGAACGCTATCCATCACTTTTTCTCCGGCTCCCGTTTTTTGAACATCTTGATGATGCGGTCCGTGATCAGATACCCGCTCACCAGATTGGTGGTGGACGCGAAGATCGCGATGAATCCGAGCACGAGGCTCAGCGTGGGGGCATCCTTTTCGCCTGTAATCAGGATGGCGCCGACGACCGAGATCGCCGAGATCGCGTTCGTCAGGGACATCAGCGGCGTGTGCAGAAGAGGCGATACACGCCGGATCAGCTCAAAGCCCAGAAAGGCCGCGAGCATGAATACCCACAGTCCGAATTCATAAGATTTCATGACTTGACCTCGAGCGACTCGCGCACCCGCGGATGAACGACCTGGTTCCCGTGGGTGACGAGAGTTTCACGGATGATTTCGTCGTCCAGATTCAAGTCCAGGGCGCCGTCGCGGACCATGAGCTTGAGAAAAGCCGTGACATTGGACGCAAACATCTGGCTGGCGTGGTACGGCATCATCGAAGGAAGATTGAGCGGCCCGAGAATCGTGACTCCCTGGTGAACGATGGTTTCGCCGGCGCGAGTGAGCTCGCAGTTGCCGCCGCGCTCCGCAACGAGATCGACGATGACCGAGCCGGGCGCCATGGCGCCGGTCATCTCCGCCGTGATGAGGACCGGTGCCTTCTTGCCGGGC
>VBOK01000064.1 GCA_005877565.1 Nitrospirota bacterium | reverse complement strand
ATGACCTTTGCCTCCAGGCAATTCTGGAGCACGGCATGCAAACCTCCCGTGGGGTCAACAAAAGTTCTGAACCCGGTTGATCCGAGGACCATGACATTCCTGGCAATGCCTTGCTTCGCCTTTAATTTCCTAATCCTCCGCTGAGTCAGGCGCCCCCGGACAGGGAAAAACCGAACCAGACCGGCGCCGGTAGCCATCTGCGCAAGTTTCCTGTCTCTGATGGCCCGGCCCACGTAGTTGAAGGTGAGGATCAGCAGGAACGCCACAGTTATTTCTACCGCGATGAGCACGCTCTTGTCGTTCTGTATCCGGTTCCAGTAGTCCAGAAAATTTTGCGCGAACAAGCTGGCCACCAACGGCAGGGACAGCGCGATCCCAGCGCTCAGCGTCACCACCCCAATGTGGTACAGAATACGTGCAGCGCTTTTTATGAAGCCTTGCAGCTCTCCTCGCCATATGTGCATCAATGAATAACTCCCTCCTAGACCCGAACGCAGTGCGTCGGCTTGGTTTGTCGTTCCAGATTACGCTTGGGAGCGTGAAACGCTGATCCACTAGTGGCCCACCTCTTTCGCCTCGAGGTGCGTCACCAGAAACCGCGCCTTCTGCAGCGCAGGCGAGCCGGCTGTCAGCGGCGTCTCAAATTCCAGCCCGGTGTTGTCCCCGCACTGCCAGTTTGCCTTGGCGATCAGCTCTTCGATGACTTCCCTGCCATCAAGACTCTGGAAATGGAAGCGGACTGTGACTCTCTGGTTCGTCTTCAAAGAGTGCCGTAAGATGACCGCCACGCCGGTCCGACTCAGGTTGAGCATGCTCCCCCAATAGTTATCGCTACTGTCGGCCACCGCAATGTCCATGCGCGTCAGGAGATGGAACCGCGGCATGAGCCGCCGTTCTCTCACGATTGTCGTCAGGGTCTTATTGGATGTCAGTTCCATTGCACGATCCTCCTTCGTTCGGGTATTCCGGGAAAATACACGGCCGCCGCGGCCGCCGATAGATCTGCATTCTCCCTGCCCGCAGGTACGCCTAGTCGGCTCGTGTGGTAATGTTGAGCCGACGGCCGGTGAGGTGGACGAAGAGGGCTGGCGTCCCGAGTCCCTTGCGTTTCCCTCGTTTCCAACCGGTGCTTAATCGGAGGACGAGACCCATGAAAATTGAAAAGAGCATGAACACGCCAACATACTCCATACGATACCTCCCGCTGAACGCGCTCAGGACCGCGCTTCAGCTGGAATATTCTCGGACTCGCGTCCGAACTCGTGAGAACCCGAACCCTTCTTGATGATCACGATCTTCCGGTTACTCATGCACAAGAAGACCGTGATCCCGATGGCAACCGATACCAGCGACGCCAAGACCGTGGCAGTCACCACCACAAAGCCCACAAGCTGGAATCCATCACCCAACAGTTCCATGCTTCCTCCTTCGCTTTGAAGGTCGGTCAGTACCCTTTTTGACGCAAGCATGAACGATAGGCAGTCTGGTATTGCGCATCGTGTCGCGTGGTGTCATTCAGGCCATAGCTAGTCCCTGCCGTGGCGCCCACAAGACCGCCGATCGCGACTTCCTTGACCCTGTCCGTCGTCTTGTCTCCGGTTCGCTGCTGAGCATAGGCTTGGCACGCCTCCACTTCGATTTGGCTCGGCACCGAGGTCTTCCGCACCGACGCGTTGACACGCGACGCGGCCCTGGACTGCTTGTCGTCCTCGCGATCAGCCCGGTACCCCATGACGAGTGTCGTGACCAACGCTGTCGCGCCCACCAACAGGAGACCGAACGTCGTCATCTTCCATGGATTCCAGTCTGTCTCAGTCATTGCTGGCCCCTCTGGCACTCAATTGGCCCTCAACCCGTAAGGTTGCTGGTGTTGCCTTGACAGGACCTCCCGATCATCGGGCACATACCTTATATGAGCAAGATATGAGCAAGGGAGGTGCCACACGAGATTCCGCTACAATTTGAACAAGATGTGGCTAACCGATCAGTTCAACCGAACGCGGAAGGGTGAGAAACTGAATGACCTTGAGATCAGTAATTCTACTTGTCTCAGTATGATTTTGTTGATATTTCAATGTGATAGGGATGCATGGAATCCCCTACAGGTTGATGGGCGATCGGCTCTCCCTGGATAATCACGATCTGCCGCTTGGTCACATACAAAAAGAACATGAGCGCAATAGCAGCAACCACCAGAACGGTCAGGAGAATGTTAAAGGCCGTCAGAAGAAAAGCTACCAGCTGCAGCCCCTCACCCAGAAGCCTCATCGTTCCTCCTCACAGGTAAACTTTGTCGTACGGGTTAGCCGGCATAAACGACGGTATGGCCTTAAACGTGCTGACGGTACCGATCAACTCGGGGGTTCCGGCGCGCTCTTCTTATCTGGCTGCGAGTCAGGCGACATATTTTCTCATGAGCAAGGGAAGTGCCGAATGGTCCCGGAGGACGCCAGCAGACGCCTTTCCCGCGGTCTTTGAAGGGCTTCCATGCGAACTATCCCTGAGGAGAAGAATGGGGGGCTTGAAGGAAGAAGCCTTCACTGGTTCCCACGGCTCACCTGCGTTTACAATGTGTTGGGCGTGTAGGAGTACACCTACAACGGAGAGAAAACGTGGCTGCGCGACTACGCCAAGGATCCTCGATCTGCCTGTGGCTAGCTTTTGAAGTCAGCTGGACATTCATCGCAAGCCTCACAAATGTTTCAGATCATCGGGCAGCCGATCACGTGGCTTGTCGGAAAGCATCCGTTCCAGAAACTCTTTGGCAAGATCCTTGGCGCCCAAACCGAAGGCGATGGCCACGGCTAAGACTACGCCTCCCAGGGTAATCCCGAAGCCCACGACGACGATGTTCTCGGCGATCCCCAACTCCTCCAGCGCCATGGCAAGAGCCGCGAGCAGGACGCCCCACCTGGCAAGGCCGGCGGCGGTCGCCGCCGCCGGAAAGTTCGCATTCACGGCCGCAATGAGGGCCGTCCGCGCGACAAAATTGCTCAGCAACATCCCTGCTAGAAGGATGACGGTAGCGGTCAGGACGTGCGGGAGGTAGTTCAGAAAGCCTGTGGCAAGCTGATTGATAGCCTTAACGTCCAGCGCGCCCAATGCTGCGATGGCCGTGAGGATCACGAGCCCCCAATAGAGCATGCGACCGGCGAGGTGACTCGGCACTGGTTTCAGGCCAGTGCGGGTCAAGACAGTGGTGATTCCGAGTTGATCGGCGAGGTGATCCACCCCCAGCATTCTCAACAGCCGCTCGACGCCGTGTCCCAGCAGCCGGGCCAGGAGCCAGCCGACACCGAGGATTATGACCGCGGCGAAGAGGTTCGGGAGAAAATGCAGGATGCGGGTCCCGATTGTCGTCAATGGTTCCAGCAAAGTCGTGTGCACGAATTCTCTCATGGTCACGCCTCCTTGACAGCGCCCCAGCGCTCCAAGAGATAAGGCTTGAGCTGCTCAAAGACCTTGCAGAGTTGCTCGATGCGGTCCTCCGTTTCCCGAGTGGTGAGCCCTTGCGTCTCCACCACGAACGAGGCAGTGCGACCCAGATAGAGTGGAGTCATGGCCTTGAGCAGGTGCTCGCGATTGAGAACCAGCCGGTGAAACGCCAGGGCGCAGTCATAGACGGTTCTGGCCCAGACCTCGTCCGGAATATGGAAATGGTGGGACGGCATGTCTCTCGTCGCGGAGAGAGCCTGAAGGGTCTCCGCGGCCAGCATGCCCTCCCAGATCGGGCGGAGATCCACGAGGCCCTGCCGAAAGCATGCAATCATGCGGTCCACATTCACGTTCACGGGCTCGACGCCCACCTCATACTGAAAGCCGAACATCGGGATTGGCCTGGAGCCCTGACGAGGAATCCAGACTTGTTGATGGGCTTCCAAGAGGGTAAAGATCGCTCCGACTACCTGAGCGAGCATGGCTGACAGGTCAGCGGCCGGGTCCTTGGGGTTATGGATCTTGGCGCCTAGGAAGCTCTGGCAAACCCGCGCCCCTGAGGCGACGGCCTCTGTGGTCATCCAGATATCGATCCCAAAGCCAGCGACGTCCGACTCCCACACGTGCTGGTCCATGTAGTGTCCAGCGAGTTTTCCAGAAAAACCGAAATCTCCGCCGATCGGTTGCCGGATCTGCACCCCATACAGTGCGCGTGTCAACGGATAGACGATGCTGTTCGTGATCGTCCCGTCGTACTTGTGCCGCAGGTAGTAGGGTGCGACGAAGTCGAAGCCTCCGCTGAGAACCGGTCGGAGCAGCAGCTCGATCCATTCGGGGGTAATCGAGCGGAGATCCGCGTCCACGACCGCGCAGGCTTTGACCCCAAGACGCCGGGCCACCTCAAAGATCGTCCGGAAGGCGCTGCCCTTCCCCGAAATGCCTTTGTAGGGGGTAATGATCCGGTGCAAGAAGCCCTGTCGATCAGTGATGAGCATGATGCCGAGGTCCACACTTGCCTTGGCCACCACGTCAGGGGTGCCATCGGTGGAGCCGCCATCCGAGTTCACCAGGACCGCACGGCACTCTGGAAAGTACTTGGCCAGGCCGGCGATGACCGCCCTGACCACATGGCCAATCGTGCTCGAGTTGTTGAAGCTCGGGATGCCTACGAGGATATCGGCCTGCGCGATCTCCCGGATCTGTGTTTCAGTTCGCTCTTCCAACCTCAACAGCGTTGCTTCTGGCATGCTCGGCTCGCTCTGCTGCAAAGCGACCCCTCTTGCTTCTTTTGTCCTGGTGTCAGAGAGTTGAGGGGGACTGTTTGCGGGGCTTCCGCTTCGGGTCCCATGCCTGGTCCGCTTCGACGGCGTCGACCAGGCGATCGAAGACGTCAGGAACAGCCGCGGTGACACGGGCCCAATTGGAGATCATGGGCACGCCCAACGGGTCTTCCAGAAAGCTCTCAGATGCCAGTTTGACGCCCTTGAGAAATGCCTCCACCGCCATCCGTTCCTCGTGGCGATCGAACCGGAGGCTGTTGATTGCCGCATCGTCCTCGTATTTCTTGATCGCCTCTTGCGCGATCTGGAGATAGGTCGCCCGTAAGGTCTTCAGCATCCCGTCGGTGAAGATGATCCCTTCGCTGGCTAGGTTTCGGAAGAGCGACTTCGAAACGTCCACGCACATTTTGTAGAGCCCTGCTTCAGGGTTATCGGCCGAGAGGTCCTGATGCTTGTGCTCGTACTGGTCAGAGAGATCGGCCTGGCAGACCCGACGCAGGGCACAGTTCCGATAGACCTCGGCCAGAACCCCGATTTCGAACCCCCAGTCCCCTGGGATGCGATTGGTCCAAGCGAGATCCGTCACCATGGCAAACTCGCCCGCCAGGGGATAGCGGAAGCCGTCGAGAAAGCTGAGCAAGGGATTGGGCCCCACCAAGCGCTGGAGGGCCCTGATCATCGGGGTGATGAAGAGGCGCGTGGCGCGGCCGTGCAGGCGGTCTGTGACCCGGGCGTAGTAGCCCTTGCAGAAATCGTATCTAAGATTGGGGTTAGCGATTGGGTAGCAGAGGCGGGCCAGGTACTCGCGGTCGTACGTGACGACGTCACAGTCGTGCAGAGCGATGACCTTGCTTCGCCGCATGGCGAGGACGTAGCCGAAGGCAAATACTCCTTGGCCCGCCGGAACTCCAGGGCGGAGGCATGGCCCAACGCGACGACGATCTCGCTCAGGTACGGAATCTTCTTGAGGTGCTCAACGATCCCGTCGAGGGCCGGTCCCTCCAGCTCGGAATACAAACACGGTAGGACAAGCGCGATGGGGCAAGTCTTGGCATACTCGACCAGTTCCTGTTCCAGCAGTTCCAAATTAGGTCGGCCGAGTCGATGCAACGTGGCGATCGAACCGGATTGGTAGAAATCCGCCATAACGCACCTCCCACAGGATTAGCTCAATGCCTGCGGGTGCGGCGCCGACTCCTCGAGGAGCCGGCTGACACCCTTCTTCCAGCCGTCCGGGCCGATCCCCCGGAGGCGAGTGAGGCCTTCGATGGCAACGCTCGCCGCATAGCCGCCTTCCGGTCGCTCCACCAGGAACGGCCGATCGACGACTTCCAACATCGGCCAATCGTTCAGATCATCGCCGATGCCAGCCGTGGTGACGTCCCCCCACTCGTTGCGATAGTGTTCGATCAAGAGACGGCAAGCCCGTCCCTTGTCGGTACCTCCTACAAGGTGATGGAACCGGCTGCCAGATAAGACGGTCAAACCGAGCTGTTCAGCTGCTTCGCAGATTGCTTCCAGCGACTTGCGGGAGCCCTCAATAAGGAACGGTTCGTCGTATTCGCGTTGCCGAGCCCGTTCGGCATCTGGTTGAGCAAGCCCGGTCACGCGCGCAACAACTTCCGTCGACATATCCCCGAATCCGATTAGGGTCACGCCAACCATTGTTTCGATCTGGCGGAGCGCTTTCCGCAATCGTGAACAAGAAACGCCCAATTCGAGCACGCAGTACCCGTCTCGCCTGCTGGAGCCGGTTGGGTGGTCTTGGAAATACCCATCCGGGATATACAGTGCTCCCCCGTTTTCGACGATGAAGGGATCACGGTTGTCCAGTTCCCTGCGGAGATACTCGACCTCCGCCCTGGTCTTACTCGTACAGATGATCAATGGGATCCTGCACTCGCGGAGCCGATCGAGCGCAGGGCGGGCGGTATCGTACCGATAAGTAGCCGCATCGAGCAGCGTTCCATCGAGGTCGGTGAACAGCACCACGCGCAGACGAGTCGGAGCAGGAAATGGCCCTTTCATGATGTGAGCGATAGCGTCACAAGAGAATGTTGGAACATTCTGGCACACGTCTTCCTATGTGAGCAAGGGAAGTGCCGAATGATCAAGCCCCCAGAAGAAGTCTTTCTGACGGTTTTTAAAAGGATTTCACACCCTTCACTCTATCGATGGAAAACGGGAAGGTTGGAGGGAGCAGGAATCAGTATTTCTACATAGTATAGGCTGATAGAATAGATTTACGTTGATTTTCAACGTATTGGACGTGTATGGATTCTCCTGCAGTAGCAAAAACTGACCGTGCGGTCCGCAGCGCGCAGCGCCTGACAGTCGCGGAGCGCTCAGGAAGGTCTTCGGTGAAGCTCTCAATCTTCTGGCGATTGGCATTGAGCTCGCTGGCCATCATCATCGTGGTGGCGGGAGTCAACTTCTACGCCCTGAGCCAGCTCCGGCAGCTCACTGCCTTGAGCACGGAACTGGTCTCCTACCACTACCCGTCCATTGACACGGCCAAGCGGCTCCTTGCCAATCTCTACACCCAACTGGGGAGTGAGAAGAAATACTTGGCGGTCCGAGACTTGGAGTTCATGAGGGACTTCGCTCAAGAGATCGACGAGTTCCGCCAAATCCTGACCACGCTGCAGGAGCAGGAATCCGCACCCGACGGCCAGAAGCAACTGAAGGAAGTTGATCGCCTGCACCAGGAATACCTGGACCTCTTCCGCAGGGAGGCGGATCGCCAAGCCATGCCGGCCGCCGAGTATGAGCGCCAGCGTGACGCCCTCATCGCCCGGATGACCGACGCCCTGGACGCGTACGTCAGCCTGCACGAGACCAGGGCGAACGCGCTCGTCATCGATTCCCGCACGCGGTCGGCCCGCGCCGAGATCATCACCCAGCAACTCGTCATCGCCGTCGTCCTCCTCGGATTGGGCCTGGCCGGGCTCGCGACCTACAGCATCCTGCATCCGTTGCGCCGGGTGCAGGAGCACATCCGGCAGATCGGTCAAGGGACGTTCGGACGGTCCGTGAATGTCGAAGCCCCCAGCGACCTGCGCGAACTGGTCGACACAGTAAACTGGATGGGCAAGAAGCTCCAGGAACTGGACGATATGAAGGCCGAGTTCCTGGCCCACGTCTCCCACGAGCTGCGCACCCCGCTGGCCTCCATCCGTGAGGGCACGCAACTGCTGCTGGACGAGATTCCCGGCCCCTTGAGCAAGGAGCAGCGTGAGACATTGCGGATCATCAAGGACAGCAGCGAGCGGCTGATCCGCCTGATTTCCACGCTGCTCGATCTCTCGAAGATGGCGGCCGGGATGATGGACTATCAGGTCGCACCCACCGACCTCCTGCGCCTGGCGGAGACCTCGGTGGACAAAGTTCGGCTCCTGGCCGAAGGCAAACGCATTCAGATCCTGACCGAGGCGCCGTCTGGACGGGTGTGGGTGCCAGCCGACGGCGCCCGGATCGAACAGGTCCTGGACAACCTGCTCTCCAACGCCCTCAAGTTCAGCCCGGAAGGTGCGACTGTGAACATCCGTCTGCACCTGGATGTCAAGGCTGGAGTCGCCCTGGTGTCGGTGGCGGACACGGGGCCTGGCATTCCGCCAGAAGACTTGCCGCATGTTTTTGAACGCTTCTACCAGGGGCGTACGTACACGAAGAACACCTTGGCCGGCAGCGGTCTGGGGCTCGCGCTGGCCAAGAAAGTCGTCGAGGCGCATTGGGGGCGGATCTGGGTCGAAAGCGACCTGGGCAAAGGGACGACAGTCCATTTCACCCTGCCCCTGGCCAGGAGAGAAGGTCCCGCATGAACCCGACCACGCGAGTCTTCGGCGGGCTCTTACTGGTGTTGGTGCTCACCTTGCACGCCTGCATTTTTCTGAACAACGGGACCTACTCCGCTTCGCCTCTCTTCACGCCCAATGGTCGGCATGTCGCGCACTATCAAGCCCTCGCCCGCGAGCAGGACCAGTTACTCGGCACCTGTGCGGAGACCCACACCTGCGACCGCGCTCATTACACACGCGCGCTGCTAGCCCTCTACGAGAACCAGGAAGTCGCCGCCAAACATTTCCAGGACGTCATCGACGTGGCTCCGAAAAGTCACCTGGCCTACTCCAGTCACTTCTGGCTCCAGTTCCTGCAGAACCCACCGACTTTTCTCAACCAGACGCGTTCCTTCGCCGAAGCCGCGGAGCGCCTGGTTCGCGACCTGCTGGAGTTGGAGACCTCGTCGGCACAGGTCATGTCTCGTGAGGTCAAAGCACGGGACAAGAAGGTGGAAGAGTTAACCACACAACTTGAAGCCCTGAAACGGATCGACCAGGAAATGAAGGAGATGACGCGGCCTGTAAAGCCGCCCCTCAAGCCTCCCCAGCCGACCGACAAAGGCGCTCAACCCTGAGGACACGATGGTGCAAGAACGCATCCTAGTCGTGGACGATGACGAGGGCCTGCTGCGGCTCCTCACGATGCGGCTGTCGGCCATGGGCTTCGACGTGACCACGTGCATGACCGGCGAGGAGGCCCTCGCCGTCGCCAAGCGCGAGGTCTTCGACTTGGCCCTCACCGACCTGCGCCTGCCGGACCTGGACGGGCTGTCGGTCCTAGAAGAGCTGCGGCTCATCCACCCGGATCTTCCGGTGCTGCTCCTCACCGCGCACGGCAGCATCCCCAACGCCGTCGAGGCCATGCAGAAGGGCGCCTTCGGTTACCTCACGAAGCCGTTTGACGACAAAGAGCTCAAGACCACGCTTGAGAAGGCCCTCGCGCAGCAGCGGATGAGCCGCGAGATCCAGCGGCTCAAGCTGCTGGTCAAAGAACTCTACGGCTTGGAGAATGTGGCTGCCCGAAGTCCCAAGATGCAGGCCCTGTTGGAGCAGGTCGCCCGCGTCGCCGAGAGCGACGCCACGATCTGCATCTCCGGCGAGACCGGCACCGGCAAGGAAGTCATCGCCCGTGTCATCCACTGCAACAGCAAGCGAGCGCGGGGTCCTTTCATCGCAATTAACTGCGGCGCGATCCCGGAAAGCCTTTTCGAGAGCGAACTCTTTGGCCACGTCAAAGGGGCCTTCACCAGTGCCCAGTCTTCGAAACGCGGGCTTTTCCAGATGGCTGAGGGGGGAACGCTCTTCCTTGATGAGATCGGCGAGATGCCGCTGAACCTGCAGGTCAAGCTCCTGCGCGCCATTCAGGAGCGCGAAGTGATGGCGGTGGGCGCCGAGCGCCCCACCAAGGTGAATGTCCGCATCATCACCTCGACGAACAAAGATCTGAGCGCGGCGGTCCGCGCCGGGGCATTCCGCGAGGACCTCTATTACCGGATTCAGGTCTTCCCGATCACGGTCCCCCCGCTCCGCGAACGGCGGGACGACATCCCCTTGCTGGCCCAGCACTTCTTACAACAAAGCGCCCGGCGGATGCACAAAGAGATGCGGGGCATTCTCCCTGCAGCCATGCAGAAACTGATGCTGTACTCCTGGCCCGGCAACGTCCGTGAACTGGAGAATGTGATCGAAAAGGTGGTCGTCCTCACCAACCAGGACATGATCACGCCCGACCTGCTTCCAACCAGCACTGAGTCCACTGAAGGCCAGGTGAAACCGTTGACGGAAGCCAAGGAGGAGTTCGAGCGGAACTACCTAAAGGAGGTGTTGCAGCTCACCGGCGGCAACATTTCACGCGCCGCCCAGATCGCGGCCCGCTATCGCGCCGACTTCTACAAGCTGCTCAAGAAGCACGGGCTTCACCCTGGAGACGCCAAGGAGGAGAAAGACACAGACTCGGCTGAATCGGCGTAACGAAGCCTGCCTACCGCGTGAGCTTCTTATAGCGAATCCGGTGCGGGCGATCCGCTTCCTTGCCGAGCCGCTTCCTCCGGTCGGCCTCGTACTCGCTATAATTGCCTTCAAACCACACGACCTTGCTGTCTCCTTCGAACGCCAGGATGTGGGTCGCGATGCGGTCCAGAAACCAGCGGTCGTGGCTGCTCACCATGCAGCAGCCCCCGAACCGCTCGAGCCCCTCCTCCAGCGCCCGCAGGGTGTTCACGTCCAGGTCGTTGGTCGGCTCGTCCAGCAGCACTAGATTTGCCCCTTCCTTGAGCATGCGCGCGAGATGCACGCGGTTGCGCTCGCCGCCGGAGAGGTCCTTCACCTTCTTCTGCTGATCGGGACCAGAGAAATTGAAGCGTCCGACATAGGCCCGCGAATTGACTTCGAGCTTGCCGAGCGTGACGGTGTCCTTGCCGTCTGCGATCATCTCCCAGACGGTCTTGCTGCCATCCAGCGCGCGGTCCTGGTCCACGTAACCGATCTTGACCGTCTCGCCGACCCTGATGGAACCAGCGTCCGGCTTTTCCTTGCCGACGATCAACTTGAACAAGGTGGTCTTGCCCGCGCCGTTCGGCCCGATCACGCCGACGATTCCACCCCGCGGCAAGTTGAAGCTCAGGCTTTCGAACAGCAGCCTGTCGCCGTAAGATTTGCTCAGGTTCTTCGCTTCCACCACGACGTCGCCGAGGCGCGGGCCGGGCGGGATGTAGATCTCCAGATCTTCCGCCTGTTTTTCCTGCTGCTCTCCGAGGAGTTGCTCGTAGCGCGTCAGACGAGCCTTGCCCTTGGCGTGCCGACCCTTCGGCGACATGCGGATCCATTCCAGCTCGCGTTCAAGCGTTTTACGCCGCTTCGCGTCCGTCTTCTCCTCCTTCGCCAGCCGCGCCTGTTTCTGCTCGAGCCACGACGAGTAGTTCCCTTCGAAGGGCATGCCGTGCCCTCGGTCCAGCTCCAGGATCCAGCCGGCCACGTTGTCCAGGAAGTAGCGGTCGTGGGTCACGGCAATGACCGTGCCTTTGTAGTCCTGGAGATGCTGTTCCAGCCACTGGACCGACTCCGCATCGAGATGGTTGGTCGGCTCATCCAGCAACAGGATATCGGGCTCCTGGATCAGCAGCCGGCATAGCGCGACGCGGCGCTTCTCCCCGCCTGACAACATGTCCACCTTGGTGTCCGGTGGCGGGCACCGGAGGGCATCCATGGCAATCTCGAGCTGGTTCTCGAGCTCCCAGCCATTGACCGCCTCGATCTGTTCCTGAAGGCGGCTCTGCTTCTCCAGCAGCTTCTCCATCTCCTCCGGCGAGAGCTCCTCGCCGAACCGGGTGCTCACCACTTCATACTCGTGTCGTAGATTGATGACATCCCGGCGGCCCTCCTCGACGATCTCTTTGACGGTCTTCCCCTTGTCGAGCTGAGGCTCCTGCTCCACGAGCCCGACGGTATAGCCTTTGGAAAAGGTGACCTCGCCAAGGCAGTCCTTGTCCACACCCGCGATGATGCGTAGCAACGTGCTCTTCCCCGCGCCGTTCAACCCGAGGACGCCGATCTTGGCCCCGTAATAGAAGGACAGGTAGATATCCTTGAGCACCTGCTTCTTGGGTGGGTACACGCGGCCCACGCCGATGAGGGAAAAGATGATTTGCTTATCAGACGGGCTCATAGAGGAGAGATCGACCTTGAACGATAGCGTCCCCACCGGAAATTAAACACTTTTGCACTCTTAATTTTCAATGGGGTTATTCTGGCGGGCCCGCCTCTTTCCGCGGCGAGCAAACTCGCAAACACGAACGCCGCGTCCGCTCACTGTGACTCGCCTGCGATCCATTCGATCAGCACGATTTCCGGTGGGCACTTCCAGCGGATAGGCAGAAAGGACCATCCCAGCCCCCGATTGACGTACATCCAGTGACCGTTCTGGCTGAAGGGACCCTCCGCCCGCCCCTTGCAGCCATACGGCAACCAAAACGGACGAATGGAAGGGAATTGCCATTGCCCTCCGTGGCTATGGCCGCAAAGCACCAAGTCCACAGCGTGACTCGGCTCGAGCAAGTTGAGCACGTTGGGAGCATGGGCGAGCAGAACTGTGAAACGACCCTCGACTCGAGGCGGAATGCAGCGGACATCGGCACGGTGCGTGGATGGGTCATCGAGGCCGATGATCCCCAACTCACCACACACCATGGGGATGAAGATTGCTTGGTTGATGAGCAGGTGCAACTTGTGCCGGTCGGCGAGGTCCGCGAACTGGCCGATTGGCACGCCACTGAAATGATCATGGTTGCCGAGAGTCAGAAAGACTGGAGCTATTTGTCGGAGATTTGAAAGAAACCGAAAGAGAGCAGGGATTCCCCGAGGGGTGTCCAGCAGGTCTCCCGTGATAAAAATCCACTCCGGGTGCAGATCCGAAATCTGACCGATGACTGCGTCATACCGAGGAAGATATCGCTCGACGTGAAGGTCACTGAGCTGGACCGCTCGACGGCCAGCTAAGGGTGCATGGCAGCACCGAATTGAGGTGACTGTCGGCGCATCGAATCCACACTCCCACGTGATGAGCTTGTTGAACAGGCGCTGGAGGGGAAGCGAGAGGTGGTGCACCAGCACAAGTTGAACATGCCGATACCAGGGTAGGCCGCGACCTCGCCATAGCAACACCGCACTAGTCAAGACTCTAAGTCCTTGACAGTCTCTCTCAGACCGCCGCACTGGCTACACTGCGCCAGCAGCCCAACGGTCTTCGTGCTGAGCTCGGCCCGCAGGGTAAAGCGGTATGTTAGCTCCCCACAGAACGGACAGGGAACGCCATCCAAGTGCGTCCGTACATTTCTGACCTTCCCGATCAGAGGAGCCATCCGCCCCGTGGTCAATCGCGGAGGGTTCATGCCAACTCGCCAACAGTGAGAAACGGCGAGTTCCGATGGGCCAGAATGACCGCGTCAACGTAATCGCCGCAGTTCAAACACTGCCACGCGGGCATTTGCAGTTCCTCCGTTGGCATTTCCCAACCGGGGGCAACCCAGAACAGGGGCGGGATCTCCACCAAGAGTCCCTGGCAACGCATACAGGTCATGGCCACCTCCACGCCCGGCTTGTGCCGATGGGTGAAGTGTACAGCGAAGAATAGGGACGGAGAATTAGGTAAATCCTCTAAATTCAAGTGGAAACAACCAGTAGTACAAATGGCGGGGGAAATACCTGAGGGCGGGCTGCGTGGCTGAGCAACACGGCACTCCAACATTGCAAGGGGGTTATGACGTCCACTCCTTTTCTAACGGACTGGCTTCCACTCCAAAAAGCTTCGTTGCAGTTTGGGCACACGTTCAATGTTAGAACGGCATTAAAGGCTTTTGCGTCGTTGCTTTTCAAGGGTTATTAGGGCCCCAGGCCTATTTTTTCAGCCACTTAGATCGTTAAGGTCTTTTCCTCCCCCGGATTCCGGTGTTTACCAGATTGAGCCTCTCGGTCTGTCATCGTAGGCTCAGTTGACCGTAAAACGATCGAGAATTGCGCCAATGTCTCTTCCTGGAACTGTCGTGCACCCCTGCTTTTCCCGGTAGTAATCAGGCTGATCATCCCAGCACGGAGGCATCGCTATCACATGTATGAGATGGGAGGAGTGGAGCTGGTCCTGTTCATTATTGGAGGCGTCTTGGTTCTGGTGCCAGTGACGCTGGCGATCAGCGTGTTGTGGGACTCACCAAAAAGCAGACCGTGAAAGACCGGCAACATGCAGACCGAAACCGCTGATACGCCATTAAAGCGGCCCGCTTCTGGAGACACAACACCGCAACCACTGGTTGCCCCGGCAACCTTCCTGGGTTATCAGAAGCTTGATAGTCAAGGAAAGGTTCCTATCCATTCCCTCGCTTCATCCGGTAATCCGCATGAAAGTCATTCCATGCTCTTCCTCACACCCCCGGTGCGTGCACAACGTTATTGGACAGACCTTATGATTTTGGAAAGATACTCTTGAATGCGTCGAGCATTGGTGCCGAGATCGCTCTTCCCCACCCTTGAAACCGACCGCACATCTATCCGGCTGCCATGATCGGCAGGCATCACACGAACTACAACGTCATCTTTAAAGCCGAACCATGGCGTCGTAGCGGTCGCCTCGATACGGCCCTGGTCCTGATTACTGTCCACGATCTGCCACCCCATTGCCCGGGCCGTCTCTAAGGCTTTGGGGAACGCTTCCTTCGGAGGCGCGTTCAGGATAAGTGGTCGGAGATCGGGGTAGGCCTTCTGTTGTTGGGCGGCCACCCCTGGACCGCCGTACTGGGCGGGATTGGGCGCATCCCTCCTCAACGGCAGGATCGCCACAAAAGCCGGCGGGTTCTCCGTATCGGTCGTGATGTCATGAATAAGTGGGACGTACTGGGCCCGTTGTTTCATCTGCCAGGGGATGCCACTCACGAGAGCACCAAGCACGATCGTCACGAGAGCCAGAAGGACCACCCTCTGCGATGAGCGGTCCAGGATAAGGGCAACCAGGCCGAGGAGGGCTGCGGTCAATCCTCCATACACAGCCCAGGTCAAGATGGTAAAGCCGGTTCTGAAGTGCCACGCTCCCCATCTCGTGCCCAGACCGGCCGCAACGGCACCACCGGCGCAAAGAACCGCCAGCGCGAATGCGCTGACCCTCAACACGTAAACGTACCGCATCTAATAATTATATGCTCCGTCGTTGAGCACTGCCG
Organism: Nitrospirota bacterium; assembly: GCA_005877565.1. Taxonomy (GTDB): domain Bacteria; phylum Nitrospirota; class Nitrospiria; order Nitrospirales; family NS-4; genus NS-12. The sequence continues at coordinate 1,329 of VBOK01000064.1, read as the reverse complement.
TTCCATGCTCCCCTTTCTCAGTTCTCGATCCAGGCCGCTTCTAACATAGGACCTGGACGGTTTACAGGGGGTAGCCAAGTTAAGGCTCGACCGATAAGTGCTGACATAAAGCACCCTCTCCTTTCGTGATGTTGAAAAACTCCGCGGCAGTTGCCTCCCCGAACCGTACCCTTTGCGAACGATCCGATTTGAGATGTCCCGAACCGCAGTCTAGTTTAAAAATTAGACGCTTAGCCTATCAAAGACACGAGGTTTTTGAAAACGCTCCTCCTACCCCACTCCAGCCTGTCCAAATTTAGGTGGGACACAACAACCCAAATAAAAAGGCGCAACTGCCGTTCCCTCACTCCGGGAACTCCCGGTTGCGCCTTCAACTTGTAGTACAGTCCGAGCAAAGGCTCGGACAGATCCCTGATCCGTATGACGCCTATGGGGATGAAGACGTCACCACGGCCAAGCTATGCGCCCCGCCTCCTGCAATAAAGAGCCCACCTGTAAGACCGTTCACTTGGACAGGCACCGGACTGGACGTGAAACTGCCTGTCCCCAGCTGCCCGGTGAAGTTATTGCCCCACGCCCAAGCCGTGCCATCTGACTTCAGGGCCAAGCTATGAATACCGCCCGCACCCAGCGCCAAACCCGTCACAATCTTTGTGATGTTGCTCAGCCCGGTCACTTGCACAGGTAGGGGACTGTTGCCGCCCGCAGTGCCGTGGCCCAGTTGGCCCAGGTGGTTATCGCCCCATGCCCAGACCGTCCCATCTGCCTTCAGCGCCAGCGTATGCGCGCCGAAGCTGGCAATCGCCGTCACGTTGGAAAGGCCAATTACCTGCCCAGGCGTGGCACTCGCACCACCTGACGTTCCCCTCCCTAACGTTCCCCTCCCTAACTGGCCCGTGTGATTGTCGCCCCATGTGTAGACGGTCCCGTCGGTTTTCAGCGCCACGCTATGGCCCAAGCCAGCCGTCACCGCCTTCACGCCTGCAAGACTAGTAATTTGCACTGGCGTCAGCTGATCTCCACCGAGCGTGCCGAGCCCCAACTGGCCCAGGTGGTTATCGCCCCAGGCCCAGACCGTCCCGTCTTTCTTGACCGCCAAGCTGTGGGCACCGCCAGCCGCCACCGCACTCAGTTGGGTCAGGCCACTAACCGCGACCGGCACATTACTGATGATAGAGGTGCCGTTGCCTAACTGTCCACGGTCATTATCGCCCCAGGCCCAGGCAGAGCCGTCGGCCTTGACCGCCAAACTGTGAGCAGCCCCTCCCGAGATGGCGGAGACTTGGCTGAGATTACTGACCGATGTGGGTGTGTTACTGATGCCAAACG
>VBOK01000063.1 GCA_005877565.1 Nitrospirota bacterium | reverse complement strand
GCGAAATCGGTGGCCGCCCCAAAGGAGCCGGTGCCGGTGCCGAGCAGGATCGAGACGGTGTTGCTGCCCACATTCGCCGTGGCCAGGTCAGGCTTCCCATCGCCATTGAGATCCCCGATCGCGACGGAGTACGGGTTCGACCCCACGGCGAAATCGGTGGCCGCCCCAAAGGAGCCGGTGCCGGTGCCGAGCAGGATCGAGACGGTGTGGCTGAAGGCATTCGCCACGGCGAGGTCGGGCTTCCCATCGCCATTGAGATCCCCGATCGCGACGGAGGTCGGTTCAGATCCTACGGCGAAGTACGTGGCCGATCCGAAGGCACCGGTGCCGTCGCCCAGGAGGATCGAGACGGCGTTGCTGCCGCAGGCGATCGCCACGGCCAAGTCGAGCTTCCCATCGCCGTTGAGATCCCCGATCGCGACGGACTCCGGGCACGGGTTCACGTGGACCCTGGTGGCCGATCCGAAGGCGCCGGTGCCGGTGTTGAGGAGGATCGAGACGGATTCGTCGCCATCATTCGACACGGCCAGGTCGGGCTTCCCATCGCCATTGAGATCCCCGATCACGACGGAGTGCGGGCGCGACCCCACGGCGAAGTTCGTGGCGGGGCTGAAGGACACAGTTTGAGCGAAACTGGTGGCGACCGGGAGAAGGACTGCCAGGCTGACAGCGATAAGGGTAAATAATGCGGTCTTTTTGTTAAGGTATTTAGTCCTGTTATTTTTAAATGTCATAGCGTTCATCTTTCTGTAGTGGGGAGGTCACGGCCAACGGTGACACACCACTTGTAAGCCAGGCTCAAGGGCCAACCCATCTGAAACTTTCCATGGCCCCTCCGAGACATGGAGGTAATTGGAAGCACAGCTATGCTAGCACTCAAGCAAGGGCCATGCAAACCCATCTCTTAAGTACTGGGGTCTCTTAAGTACTGGGGTTGCCCCTTGAAAGTAGGGGGCGGTTTGTTGAAGCACAGAAGACGTACCCCATACCTCTTGGAGTGCCGTCAAAAAGCCACCATGAACCCGTAGGTTCTGGTCAGGAACTGGCCTCTTTATGATTTCAACATCAGTAAGGATATTCGTAGAATGTCCAACCGCTACCAACACCTCGGCGCGGGCTACCTCCAGGAAGTCCGGCAAGCGCTCGAACGGCACCGCCAGAGCACCGCGACCCCCGCTCAAGTCGCTAAGTGATGGTGTCCCCAACGGGATTTGAACCCGTGTTGCGGCCTTGAAAGGGCCGCGTCCTAGGCCAGGCTAGACGATGGGGACAACCGTTTCGTG
>VBOK01000234.1 GCA_005877565.1 Nitrospirota bacterium | reverse complement strand
CATCTGGACCACGCCGGCTGCTCAAGACCACTTCATGGCCCCTGGCCAGCGCCTCTCGGCCGAATGCGAGCGCGACAGCGCCGGCGCCGATCGTCCCAAATTTCATGCCCTCCTCCTATCGTCGAGAAATCGATGAGGAGACGCCAGCCCGTCTGGCTCGACCGACATGCGCGAGCGCTGGTGGGGTGGTCGTCGCAGCCAAGCGCTCATCGCCAAGCCTTTGAGCGTCAGCGATCCGTCACCGCTTTGCCTCAGGCGGCCACCCGGACAATGAGCTTGCCGAAGTTGCGTCCCTCGAGCATTCCGATGAAAGCGCCTGGTGCGTTTTCGAGACCGTCGACGATGTCCTCGCGGTAGCGAATACGACCAGCGGCGACGCCCGCACCAACCTCGCGCAGGAAGCCGGCATAGTGCTCGGCGGCAAAGTCGTAGTTGATGAAGCCGCGTACGGTCAGCCTCTTCGAGAGAATCTGCCGCATGGTGGCAGGTAGTCGGTCGGTGCCGTCGCCCTCGGGCACACCGTTGTACTGGGCGATGAGCCCAGAGACCGGAACGCGCGCAAAATCGTTGAGCAACGGCAGCACCGCTTCCCAGATGGCTCCGCCGACGTTCTCGAAGTAGACGTCGATGCCGTCTGGACAGGCCGCCGCGAGTCGCGCCGGAAAATCGGCGGCGCGATGGTCGACCGCGGCGTCGAAGCGAAGCTCGTCCTTCACGAAGGCGCATTTCTGCGGGCCACGGGCAATGCCGACCGCTCTCGCGCCGGCGAGCTGTGCGAGCTGGCCGACGAGCGACCCGACCGGACCGCTGGCTGCGGCGACGACGACGGTCTCGCCGGGCTGCGGCTTGCCGATCACGCGCAGGCCGCCGTACGCGGTGAACCCCGGCATGCCGAGCACGCCGAGACCGGTCGTGACCGGCGCAGCGGCCGGATCGAGCTTGCGAAGGCCCGTGCCGTCCGAGAGCGCGTGCGTCCGCCATCCTGTTCGCGCCAGGACAACCTCGCCTTTGGCATACTCGGAATGGTTCGAGACCAGGACGTGGGCCACGGTTTCGCCGGTCATCACGTCGCCGATCTGCAGTGGCGTGGCATACGACTTACCGTCGTTCATGCGGCCGCGCATGTACGGGTCGAGGGAGAGGTATTGGACCTCGAGCAGGAGCTGTCCGCCGGCCGGCGCCGGGATGGCGGTCTCCTCGAGGCGGAAGTCAGTGAGCTCAGGCTTGCCTTTCGGTCGAGCCGCCAGCACGATCTGTCGCCCGCGCGATGTTGTCATGTCGCCACCTTTTCCTTGTCCGAGATGTCGACGCGCTGAGCGAGGCCTCGGCCGAACGAAATGTTCTCGCCCGGGGTTTCGTAGAGCGTGATCACGAGATCGTCAGAGGCGATCTGCGCGGCTGCGGCGACGCCGTCGTTCAAGGCCTTCAACAGGGCCAGTCGCTTCGCCTTCGGCCGGCCTGCGATGAACGTGATCTCCAGCAGGATCAGGTCGTCCGAATAGGTGAGTCCGAGGAACGACCGCGTGTGGCGGAACTGCGCTGGCGGCAAGACGTGGATGATCTGAAAGAAGTCGTCCGGCGGTATCCCCAGGGCGCTGATCAGGCCGTGTTGGACCGCGTTCGAGACCCTGTCGAGGCGAGCCTCATCGTAGCGGCCTTGGAGGACATGGATCTTCGCGACAGGCATGGTCTTCCTCCCCCCGCCTACACTTGGGCGATGCCCCCATCCACGAACAGCTCGATTCCCGTGACGTAGCTGCTGTCGTCGGAGGCCAGGAACGCCACGGCCTTGGCGATCTCGTCGGCTCGACCGAGGCGACCGAGCGGCACCGTGGCGGCGATCATCTTCGCGCGCTGCTGGCCTGTCGCCGAGGAGGCGAGCAGCTCGTTGAGTCCGGGTGTGTCGATGGGACCAGGGCTCACCGCGTTCACCCGGATGCGGCGATCCTTCAGGTCGGTCGTCCACGTCCGCGCGAACGAGCGGACGGCAGCCTTGGTGGCGCTGTACACGCTGTTGGCCGCGAATCCCTTGCTGCCGACGATCGACGCGTTGAGGATGATCGACGCGCCGTCGGGCATCAGCGGAAGCGCTTTCTGCACGGTGAAGAGCAGCCCCTTCACGTTGATGTCGAAGATGGAGTCGTAGAGCTCTTCGGTGATCGTGCCGAGGGCGGCGTACCTCGCGACGCCCGCATTCGCAAAGAGGACGTGGAGCTGTCCCTTTTCTCGCAGGATCTGGGCGAAGAGGCGATCGAGATCGCCGGGATTCGAAACGTCGCCCCGGACACCAGTGACGTTGCTCCCGATCTCCTTGACCGCAGCCGTTAGTTCAGCGTCACGCCGTCCGGTGATGAACACGTACGCGCCGTCGTCGACGAACTGCTTCGCCGCCGCCAGCCCAATCCCGCTGCTGCCGCCCGTCACGAGCGCGATCTTGCCCTCGAGCTTTGCCATGTCTCTCCGTCTCCTTCGTTGTTTCGCCGAACCGCGCACGACCTTGAAAAGAGGCCCTCACGGATCGGCGGCGATTGCGTGACCATCAGCACCGGTACAGGCGCGGCCTGCCCGGCACGCCTCGGCATCGAGAGTCCTCCTT
>VBOK01000233.1 GCA_005877565.1 Nitrospirota bacterium | reverse complement strand
GAGCGTCGGGTGGTCCGGCTGCGGCACGTTCAGCGGCTCCGGCAGCTCGTCGAGCGAGACGCGGTACTGGGTCACCCAGGACCGGTAGGGCTTCCGCCTGACGATCTCGGCCTTGATCTCCTCGTCGTCAATGATGCGCCCTTGCACGGTGTCCACGAGGAACATGCGACCCGGCTGCAGGCGGCCCTTCTGGCGGATGTCCTTGGCGTCATAGGGGAGCACGCCGGCCTCGGAGGCCAGCACCGCGAGGTCGTCGGTGGTGACCTGGTACCGGCAGGGGCGCAGGCCGTTGCGGTCGAGCGTCGCGCCGATCTGCTTCCCGTCGGTGAAGCACACGGCCGCCGGGCCGTCCCACGGCTCCATCATCGCGGCGTGGTACTCGTAGAACCCGCGCCGCTCCAGATCCATCTGCGGATTGCCGACCCACGGCTCTGGGATCAGCATCATCATCGCGTGCGCGAGCGAGCGGCCGCCCATCACCAGGAACTCGAGCGCGTTGTCGATGCAGGCCGAGTCGCTCTGGTGTTCGTACACGATGGGGAAGAGCTTGGGGATGTCGTCGCCGAAGAGCTCCGACTGCAGGCGGCCCTGGCGCGCGCGCATCCAGTTCACGTTGCCCTTGAGCGTGTTGATCTCGCCGTTGTGGCAGATGTAGCGGTAGGGGTGCGCGAGCGGCCACGTCGGGAACGTGTTCGTGCTGAAGCGCGAGTGGATCATCGCCAGCGCGCTGACCACGCTGGTATCGGTCAGGTCCGGAAAGTACTGCGTGATCTGATCCGGTAACAGCAGGCCCTTGTAGATGATGGTGTTCATGGACATGCTGGGAATGTAGAAGTGCTCCCGACCCTCGATCGCGGACTCGCGGATGGCGTTCTCGATGCGCTTGCGGATGACGTAGAGCTTGCGCTCGAACTGCGCCTCATTGAGGCTGTCGCGGGCGATGAAGACCTGCCGGATGGCCGGCTCCGTCCGGCGCGCCTGCGAGCCGATCGCGCCGCTCTTGACGGGCACGTCGCGCCAGCCCAGCAGCCGCGCGCCTTCCTCCTCGATCACCTTCTCGAAGAGCCTCTCGCATGGCTTGCGCTGCGCGGCGGTCGGCGGGAGGAAGACCATACCGACCCCGTACTCGCCGGCGTTCGGCAGCTTCACACTGACGTCGGCGCACGTGCGCTTGAAGAACTCGTGCGGCACCTGGAGCAGGATGCCCGCCCCGTCGCCCGTGCAGGGGTCGCAGCCCTGGGCGCCGCGGTGAAAGAGGTTGTTGAGGACCTGGAGCCCCTTGCGGACGATGTCGTGCGACTTGACGCCCTTGATGTTGGCGATGAAGCCGATCCCGCAACTGTCCTTTTCAAGGCGGGGATCGTAGAGGCCTTGTTTAGGTGGAAACCCGGGGATGTGCATCTCTCCGCTCATGGACGGAAATCCTTTGATCGACAAGCCGTTACGAATCACCGCATCCTACTTGAGGGGGCGCGGGCGTGTCAAGCAAATCGTCGCGGGCTGTTACTCGGAAGCCCAGCCAAATCAAGGGATTGCACCGGTAGGTCGAAAGACGCGAGCGACTGGTCCATTTGGACTACTGAGGAGGATTCTCGAGTCAATGGCTGCGGGTGAGCGCCGCAGCCAGCACCAGGATGATCACCCCGAGGAGGAGGTTGAGCCGGCCCACCCACGGTGCCAACTGCACCATGAGCAGATCGGTGCCGGTTGGGGGCAGCCCATCGCGGGACTGGGCCCGGGCCGCGCGCGGGCCGATGATAAAGTCGTGCGTCACGCCCAGTGCCACCAGGACGGCGACCAGCCCGAGCTTGATGCCCAGTACTTTCAAGTAGGGGGATCCCGGCGCCGTATTCCCGTAGTAGGCCACGTTGACGATCCCTGTCAGGATCAGGACGGCGATGCAGATCCAGACCAGCCGTCTGAAGCGCCGGGCCATCTTCCGGAACAGGTCGGCGCGAAGCAGCGGGGAGTCCACCTGGCGCAGGACCGGCACGGCGACCAGCGAGAGGAACAGCATGCCCCCGATCCAGATGACTGCCGCGAGGACGTGCAGCCACAGGTTGAGAAACGGCAGCATGCACGCGAGCGTAGCACCGGCCATGGCCCATCGCAAGGCAACGGCGGGAGGTTCCCGACTCTCGGCTTGACAAACCCTCTGACCCTTACCTAGTATCCGCCATGCCCAAAAACGTTGAATCCTGCGCCATCGCGAGCATGAGCGATGTGTGGGAGTGCTACCGGTTGGAGCTCAACGCCGTCGAGGATCAGATCCGCCAGAACCTGGACTCCAAGGTGGCGCTGGTCAACACGGTCGCGGCGCACATCCTCAATAGCGGCGGCAAGCGGATCCGCCCGCTGCTCCTGATCCTATGCGCCCGGCTGGCGGGCTACACCGGCCGGGACGACGTGATCCTGGCCAGCCTGATCGAGTACATCCACACCGCCACGCTCCTGCACGACGACGTCGTGGACCACGCCGAGTTTCGCCGCGGGCGGCGCACCGCTGGCGGGCTGTGGGGCAACCAGGTGGCGATCCTCGTCGGCGATTACCTGTATTCCAAGGCGATCTGCCACATCGTGGGGTTCCGCAATCAGGACGTGAACGAGTGCCTCTCGGAAGCCTGCCAGAAGATGGCGGAAGGCGAACTGATGCAGTTGTCCTACAGGGACGACGCGTCGATCTCCGAGCGGGAGTATCTGAAGATCGTGGAGTACAAGACCGGCTCCCTGATTGCGGCAGCATGCAGGATCGGAGCCGTCGTGGCCGATGCCGACCCGGCGTTGCGGGACGCGCTGTTCCAGTTCGGCCAGGCGATCGGCGTGGCGTTCCAGGTGGCGGACGACACGCTTGACTATGCCGCTCCGCGGGAGGCGCTCGGGAAATCCCAGGGCAAGGACCTGGGCGAGGGCAACGCCACCTTGCCGCTGCTGCATCTTCGGAAGCACTGCACTGACGCCGAACGGATGCGGCTCGTGGAAGTCATGGAGACGAAGCCCAACGGGAACGGCGGGCTGGCATGGGTCGTGTCCTTGATGGAGCGCTATGGCTCGATCGACTACGCGATGGCCACCGCGCGCGGGTTTGTGCAGGGGGCCAAGGTTCA
>VBOK01000062.1 GCA_005877565.1 Nitrospirota bacterium | reverse complement strand
CCGGCCGCTCTGCCAGGAATACAGACCATTGCCGTGACGATCGAGCGTGGCCTTGTAGGACTTGTCCTCCTCCTGCACCTCCCATTCGCCGCTGAGGTCTGGGATCCGGATCGCGAGGCCGGCTGTCCCGGTCGGCTGTCCCACCGCACATGGAACGGGATCGGGAACTGCCAGCGGAGAAACCTCAGTGCGGAAGGACTCATGCCACGCCGTCAGGATCCATTCGCCGTCTCGGCGCTCGAGCACGCCTGTCTCACGCAACGGAAGCACCATCTGGCGACGATCTGAACCGGCACCGATGTAGCGGATGTAGTCGAGTTCCATCGCGAACCAGGCGACCTCGCCGCGGGTCCACACCTTCAACGTGATGATCGGGATCTCGAGCCGCGTCACCGTCCGGAACTCTTCCAGCATCTCCCGCTCGAACTGGGGCCAGCCCACATACTTTCGCCCCCCGATGGTGTAGCTCACGATGTCTGCATCATGAGCCATGAGCCGGACCAGCGTGGACACATCCTTGTCGGCATTCGCCCGCACCAGGGCGCGCAACGTGTCCTCCGGGCCTGTCATTTCCGCCGCGAGTCCGGGTGCCCCCGACAACAGCAGCACCAGCAGCAGTCCGTGCCCCACTCCTGATATCACCTTCTTCATAATAGTTCTCCTATATCACCGAATGGCAAATCCTATAACTTTTAAAATCTAGCAAGCGCCTAAGGTCGGCACAGTGGTCTGAGCCTGCGAAGCTGAGACCCAGTAGGCGGCCAGGCGAGCCATGCCGGGCGCCTCGTCGAGGATCACCTCCAAGAGTAGCGCGACCTCCGGCGCACTGATCGCGTGACTTGGGGCCAGATACCATCGCGGGATTCCCCTGCGCTCCGCCTGATCGGCTGGCTCGAAATATCCGGTCAACTCTCCATTCACATACGCCGTCTCGAGACGATCGAGATAGTCCTCAACGGTATCCCAGTCCCAGCGAGTGGCCGGGTTCAACCGGTCCGTTGCCTCCAGCTTATTCCAAATCGCCAACCCGACGAACACGCCCCACGTCTCATTGAGCGCGTCCCAGCCTTCCCGCTCGCTGATCCGCCGCTTCTCGAACCTCCCCTTCCTGGGCGCGCTTTTCTGGGTGGCGATCGGGCTGATCTCGACCACGGAATAGCGACAAGCCACGAACCGCTTCGCTTCCTCGTACAGCCGCGCCCCCTGTGGCGTCATCCTGGGCGTCCCGGAAGCGAACTCCACGTAGTCGAAATAGGCGTGGAACAGCTCGTGATAGATGGTCGCAAGATCGTGGTTTCCGATCTGCCGGAGGGACCGAAGCCGTTTGCCTTGGCTGTTTTCCGACAGATTCAGGTGGAAGACCATGCGGTGGCCATCCGGATGGTATTCCGCCGCCACGTTCTTCAGCTCGGCGAACTCCAGCTTCACGAACTCCGGCGGCAGGAGGCGGAGAAACCGGGACGGCAGCCCCATCTCGGCCGCCTCCCTGGTGAGCCGTGCCCACTCCCCTTGCGGATCCGGCACCGGCCCGGCCCAAACCGGCACGGCTGCCAGCAGGAGCAAAAGTGGGGTCAGAGTCCATTTATCCATTTGGCCGGCTCCCGGTGTCTTATTACTCATCATGGCCAGGCTGCCCCGCTACTGTCTACCAGATTATCCACAGCATGTCATCCAACGCGAAAGAGAATTGGGGACAGATTTATTTTTTTCAAACTTATGTACGTGTACCTATGTGTTTATGCCCATGCTTCACACCTCAGGTATTTCAGTGAGTGTTTCTCCAAGCCTGTCGGCATAACATTTGCTTTAGGATTTAGAAAGGTGAAGCGATCATGTGGATGAAACCGTGTCCACTTTGTTGGCGCGTGCTCTTCAAACGCGATCCACAGAAACCATGGCACTGCCACCCATGTTGTTGGAAAAATTAGAGAAAGAGATTCCATTATGTGTGTCCCCTCTGCAGCGAGCGTTGCACTTCTGATTCTAACTACAGAGAGGGAGAGCGGTTGATGGGTGTTCAATTGGGAACAAGCCCTGTTGTGGTCCTCGGTCTCGCCGCAGTGTATGTTCTGGCCGGCAAGCTGGGGTTGCTGCTGGCCTTCGTGAATGCCAGCACGACCGCGGTGTGGCCTCCCACGGGCATCGCGCTGGCCGCCTTCTTACTGTTGGGCTATCGCGTCTGGCCCGGCATCTTTCTGGGCGCGTTCCTCGTCAACCTCACCATGGCGGGTTCCATCGTCACGACGCTCGTCATCGCGACTGGGAACACCCTCGAAGGGCTCGCCGGCGCGTACTTGGTGAACAGGTTTGCCCACGGCGCCCAGGCCTTCGACCGGCCGCTGGATGTCTTCAAATTTGTCGCCCTCGCAGCACTGGCCAGCACGACGATAAGCCCCTTCTTCGGGGTGATCAGCCTGGCCCTCGGCGGCTACGCCAACTGGGCCGAGTATGGGCGCATCTGGCTCACCTGGTGGTTGGGAGATGCGGCCAGTGCGTTGATTGTGGCCCCGGTCCTGCTGCTCTGGGGCCAGAACCCCCATGTGCGTTGGACACCGGCTCAGGCGAGTGAAGCAGGCCTCATGCTCGCGACCACTGTGCTGGTGGGGTTGGCCATTTGGGGCGGGGCGCCTCCTGCCATCATAAAAACTTATCTCTTCCCCTTCCTGTGCATTCCGGTCCTGGTGTGGATAGCCTTCAGGTTCGGCCCACGCGAAACCGCGGCGGCCATGTTGCTGCTTTCAGGGATTGCGATCTGGGGCACGTTGTCTGGGTTCGGCCCCTTTGTCAGAGCAACCCAGAACGAGTCCCTCTTGTTGCTCCAATTCTTCATGGGGGTCGCTGCCCTGACGGCCCTGACCTTGGCCGCCAGCGTTTCGGAACAAAGGCAGGCTGAAGCGACAAGAGCCTATCTAGCCGACATTGTGGATTCCTCGGACGATGCCATCATCGGGAAAACGCTCGAAGGTACCGTCGCCAGTTGGAACCGAGGGGCAGAGCGCATCTTCGGCTACACCGCGGAGGAGTTCTTGGGACAGCCGATCACGGTATTGATCCCGCCCGACCGCTTGGACGAAGAGCCCAAGATCATTGAACGGCTGCGACGTGGGGAGCGCATCGAACACTTTGAGACTGTGCGGCGACGAAAAGACGGACAGGAGGTTGACGTCTCCTTGACCATTTCGCCGATCCAGGATGCGGCAGGGAAGATTATCGGGATCTCGAAGATTGTCCGTGACATTTCCGAGCGCGAGCGCGCCAAAGAGGAACTGGAACGCCTGGTCCGCGATCTGACGGACGCACTGGCCTAAGTAAAGACCTTGCGAGGATTATTGCCGATTTGCGCCTCGTGCAAAAAAATCCGGGATGAAGAAAACTATTGGCAGAACATCGAAACGTATATCGGGGAACATACTGAGGCGTCTTTTTCCCACGGCATCTGCCCCGCCTGCGCGCAGAAGCTTTACGGTTACCAGCCAGAGATGGAAGAAAAGGCAAACCTCCCCCCATTTAGTTGAACGCATCTTCGTCGACCAGGGACCAGGTCTCGAGGCAGTCCCGGCGGACCTCGTCCAGAAAACGCGACGGCTTGGAGAGCACCATGCCCGAGGGCTTGTCGTAGACGTTCACCGGATAGCTCACGTAGAGGTTCTGCTTCGCGCGGGTGATGGCGACGTAGAAGAGGCGGCGCTCCTCCTCAAGCTCATCGTCGGCGGTCATCGAATAGACGGACGGGAACTTGCCGTCCAGCGCCCAGATGATGAAGACGCTGTGCCATTCGAGCCCCTTGGCGGAATGGATGGTGGACAGGACCAGCCGCTCGTCGTCCCGGTCCTCCGCCTCGACGTCGAACACGCTCTCATCGGGCGGCTCCAGCGCCAGGTCTGCCAGGAAGGACTCCAGCTTGCCGTAGCGCGCGGCGATCGTGTAGAGGTGCTCCACATCCTTGATGCGCTTGGGATAGTCGTCGTAGTGCTGCTTGAGGATCGGCAGGTAATACCCGCAGACGGCGTTCATCTGCTCGGCTGGGGTCATCCGGCCGCCGCTCACTTCTTCCAGGACACGGACCAGGTCCTGGAGGCCCTGCGCGCCGGGGCCTGATCCCTTCGCTGACGCTTCGCGTAACGCGTCCAGCCCGTTCGCCTCCTTCGCCAGGATGGACTCGATCAGCGCCTGGCTCTTCTTCGGCCCGACGCTCTCGAGCAGCAGTAACAGGCGGTTCCAACTGACCGCGTCGCGCGGGTTCTCGACTACGCGCAGATGCGCGAGAACGTCCTTGACGTGGGCCGTCTCGATGAACTTGAACCCGCCTCGCTTCACGAACGGGATGTTCCGCCGCGAGAGCTCGATCTCCAGGTCGAACGAGTGGAAGCTGGAGCGGAACAGGACGGCAATGTCCGCCAGCGGCACGCCCTCCTCCCGCAATTCCAGGACACGCTGCGCGACGAACCGCGACTGCGTGTTCTCATCCGCCGCCGTGATCAGCACCGGCGCGGGGCCTTGGCACTTGCGGGTGAACAGCGTCTTGGCGTACTTCTCCGCCGCCTGGTTGATGACCTCGTTGGCCAGCGTGAGGATCGGCTGCGTGCTGCGGTAGTTCTCCTCCAGCTTGAAGATCTGCGTGCCGGGGAACAGCTTGGGGAAGTCCATGATGTTGCGGAACGTGGCGCCTCGGAAGGCATAGATCGACTGACTATCGTCTCCCACCACCATCACGTTGTCATGCGTGAAGGCGGCCTTGCGCACGATCTCGGCCTGCAGGAGGTTTGTGTCCTGGTACTCGTCCACCATGATGTAGCGGTAGGAGTCCGCGATGCGCCGCCGGACGCCCTCGTCCGTCTCCAGGAGCTCGCGAAAGCGCACCAGCAGATCGTCGTAGTCCACCAGCAGGCGTTTCCGCTTGTAGGCCTCGAACGCGCGGTGGAGCTTCTGCAAGTCTTCGATCTCGTCCGTGAAGTGCGGGAATTCCCCCAGCACCACGTCCTCCACCGGCAGCATCTTGTTCACCGCCTTGCTGAAGATCTCGGCGAGGGCGTTCTTGCGGGGAAAGCGCTTCGCCTTGTCGTTCAGCCCGTGCTGGGTCCGTAGCAGATTGATCACGTCCTCGGTGTCGCCACGGTCCAGAATGGTGAAGCCAGACTCCAGCCCGATCGCCTTGCCGTACCGGCGGAGCAGCAGATTGGCGACCGAATGGAAGGTGCCGCCCGTCACTCGATCGGTGCGAAAGCCGATCAGCGCGCCCACCCGCTGGAGCATCTCCTCGGCGGCTTTGCGGGTGAAGGTCAATAATAATATCGCCTCCGGGGGGATGCCGGACTCGATCAGGCGCGCGACCCGGTACACCAGCGTCCGCGTCTTGCCGCTGCCCGCGCCCGCGATCACGAGAATCGGGCCGTCAACGGCCTTGACCGCGGCGAGCTGGCCGGGGTTCAACTCGGCTTCGTAATTGAGCGAGAACTTGGGTTCGGCGGGGCTGTCTGGACCGCGCTTGAGGACGTAGGGCTTCATCGCCGCGACATTATAACAGAACAAAGGGTTACCGATTCGATTTAGGAACGTGGCTTGCAAGTGGCACCAATGTCGCCTGAGGCGATGGGGTGGCGGCGAGCTGGGCGCCTCGATGAGCCAGAGCGCCTACAGCCGAATCCGCGTGGCTTCGACGGCGAAAGGCGCCGCTCAGCGGGGCTGCTCGCCGACAGGACCACGGAGCCGCAGGCGACAGGACCTGCGTCCCATGACATTCCCACTGCACTTTGTTACACTCGCTTCCAATGCAACGCCGCGCAGCTCTTTTTCTGCTGGCCTGTATTCCGTTCTTTACCGCCTGCGCGATCATCCCGATCTCCCATCCCAGCCAAGCGTCCGTATCGAAGCTCCCATCCTCGCCAGTCACCCTCAAGCGCGCTCAGTTCCTCATGGGCACGCTGGTGGAGCTGACCGCCGTCGCCCCCAGCGACGCCATCGCGCAAGCCTCGCTGACCGCCGGCTTTCAGGAGATCCGCCGGCTCGAAAACATGCTCAGCACCTGGATCGAGACCAGCGAACTGTCCCGGGTCAACCAGGCCGCAGGGCTGGAACCCGTCGGTGTGAGCGCCGAGACCTTCGAGTTGCTGCGCCGAGCCCTGGAAGCCGCCGAGTACACGGAGGGCGGGTTCAACATCGCCATCGGCCCGGCCGTCCAGCTCTGGAACATCCCGGAGGCGCCACGGATCCCTTCCGCCATGGAGCTGGAGATTGCCGCTCAATATGTGGACTACCGCCGCATCCACCTGGATCAGACCCGACGGACCGTCTTCCTGGAGAAACCTGGCATGCGGATCGACATCGGCGGCATCGGCAAGGGCTTCGCGGCCGAGAAGGCCGCGGCTGTGATGCGGGAGATCGGCGCGACGGGCGGGCTCGTGGCTGTCGCCGGCGACTTCCGGGTCTTCGGCAGACGCGCGGACGGCACGGCCTGGCCGATCGGCATCCAGCATCCCCGCAAGCCCGGCAAAATCCTGGCCATGCTGGACGCCATCGACGAAGCCATCTCCACTTCCGGCGACTACGAGCGGTATTTCATGAAGGACGGCGTCCGCTACCACCACATCCTGGACCCTGAGACGCTTCAGCCGGCCCGCCTGTGCCGGAGCGTCACGATCATCGCCCCGGACGCCACTACCGCGGACGCCCTGGCGACCGGAGTGTTCGTCATGGGGCCGGTCCGCGGGATGGCGCTGGTCGAACGGCTCGGGCTCGGCGCTGTGATTGTGGACGCCCAGGGTATGGTGATCGTGTCGGCCCGCCTGCGCGACCGCGTGAAACTCGCTCCTTGACCGAAACCCCTGCTTCCTCAGGTATTCGCCGCATGCAGATTCCACTATTGTCCGGATTCTCGCCGGAACGCACAGGGGTTAGATATCTATATGGTTCTTGCTTTTCAGCGACAATTACGGTAAATTCCTATGCCAAGTTGTATTGCGCCTCGCATGAGCATTAACAAAGGAGTCTTGTTGATCGACCCAATACCGCTTCCCCAGAACCTGGCTCACCTCCCGCCTTCATTGAGCCGGCTCTGGGAACTGGCTCACAATCTCTGGTGGAGCTGGAACCCGGACACCAGAGCCCTCTTTGAAACCCTCGACCGCACACTCTGGAAGCTGACTTCGCACAATCCAGTCAAGCTGCTTCGCCAGCTCAGCCCTGAACGCGCCGTCTCTGCGTCCACGGACCCAGCCTTCCTGCGGGATTACGAGTCAGTCCTTCTGACGTTCGATACCTACATGACCACGGTGGACACGTGGTTCGTGCGCCAGCATCCGGAGATGACAGAGAACCTCATCGCGTATTTCTCCGCGGAATTCGGCCTGCACCAGTCCCTGCCCATCTATAGCGGCGGCCTGGGCATCCTGTCCGGCGACCACTGCAAGGAAGCCAGCGACCTGGGCATCCCCCTGGTCGGCGTCGGGTTCCTCTATCCGCAGGGCTACTTCCATCAGCACATCTCCTCCGATGGCTGGCAGCACGCCTGGTCAGTTCCCTTCATCGCCGCCGACGCGCCGATCCGTCCGGCCCTGCTGCCGAACGGCGAGCGCTTGACGATCCAAGTCCACCTGGACGGGCGGACCATCCATGTTGCGGTCTGGCAGGTCCACGTCGGCCGTGTGGCGCTCTATCTCATGGACACCGACGTGGAGGCCAACGCGCCCTGGGATCGCGAACTATCGGCGCGCCTGTACGGCGGCGACCAGGAGATGCGCATCCTTCAGGAGATCATCCTGGGCATCGGCGGCGTACGCGTGCTGCGGGCACTGGGCCTCCAGCCGACCGTGTGGCACGCCAATGAAGGACATGCAACGTTCCTGACCCTGGAGCGTCTACGGGAGTGCCGCCACGCTGGGCTGCCATTCGACCAAGCTGTGGAGGCCGTGAAAGCCTCCACCGTGTTCACGACCCACACGCCGGTGCCGGCCGGCCATGACGCCTTTCCGTTCCATCTGATGGAGAAATACTTCACCCCATTCTGCGAGCTGTTGCAGATCAGCCGCGAGGACTTCCTCCGGTTGGGTTGCTCGCCAGGCACAGTGGACACCGCCTTCAACATGACGGTGCTGGGCTTGCAGATGAGCGGCTACCGCAACGGCGTGAGCCGCCGACACGGGGAAGTAGCCCGCCGCATGTGGGGCTACGTCTGGCCGGATGTCCCGGAAGAGCAAGTCCCGATCACGTCCATCACGAACGGGATCCACGTCCCGACTTGGATCGCGCCCGAGATGCGGCAGCTTTACGCCAAGTACCTCGGTCCCGACTGGGTCGCCCGCCATGACGACCACGCCCTGTGGGAGCGCATCGCGGACATCCCCGATCAGGAGCTGTGGAACACGCACCTAGCCCTCAAGCGCAAGCTGCTGGGATACATCAACGAGGAGGCGCGGCTCCGCTGGATCCAGGGCAAGATGGATCCTGCGCAGATTTTGGCCTCCGGCACGCTGCTCGACCCGGAAGCCCTGACGATCGGATTCGCGCGACGCTTCGCCACCTACAAGCGCGCGACGCTGCTGTTCCGGGACCTGGAACGCCTCAAGCGGTTGATGCACGATCCCTGGCGCCCGGTCCAGATCATCTTCGCCGGCAAGGCCCACCCCGCCGACGAGCACGGCAAGTACTTCATCCACCAGGTCTACTCCCTCGCCAAGGACCACGGCTTCGGCGGCCACATCGCCTTCGTGGAAGAGTATGATCTACATACCGCGAAGTACCTCATCCACGGCGTGGACGTCTGGCTGAACACACCCCGCCCGCCGCAGGAAGCCTGCGGGACGAGCGGCCAGAAAGCGGCCCTCAACGGCGTGCCGCACCTGAGCATCCTGGACGGGTGGTGGGTGGAAGGGTACACCGGTGCCAACGGATGGGCGATCGGCCGTCCTGAGTTCGACCCGGACCCCAACGCACAGGACGCCGCCGACGCCGAGGCGCTGTACCGCATACTGGAGCAGGAAGTGGTGCCGCTGTACTACAACCGGGACCGGGACGGGGTGCCAAGGGGGTGGTTGAACATGATGCGAGAGACCATCCGCAGCATCGTGCCCCGATTCTGCACCCGCCGGATGATGCGCGATTACACCGACCTGCTCTACGCGAAGGCCATCGCGCAGAGCCTTCGGTCGGCCGGGCGTCCCTCCTAAGTCGCTTTCTTCTCCCCTTCAGGAAGTTTGGGCTTGACGATCACCCGGGCTTGCGCCTCCTTGTCGCCGTTGCGGACGACAATGATCGTCTCCCCGATGCCCACGGCGGTGACCATGCCATTAGGGTCAACCTTGGCGATTTTCTCATTCCGGCTCTGGTAGGTCGTGCCGAAAGCGGCTTTCGAGATGAACCGCACGGTGCCGTCGGGGAATTCGCCGATCACCTGCAAGTCCCGCTTCTCACCGACGGCTTCCAGTACGAGTTTCCGCTGCTCGGCATGGATGCGCAGCGAAATGAGCGGCAGCACCGGAGGCAGGTTGACGTGGACGGTGACTTTGGCGGTGCTGAGCACGCCCTTGCTGCTCTTGCTCCAGACTTCGATCTCGATCGGCCCCAGGTTATCGCCGCGCAGCTTGATCCGCTGCTCGAAGTAGCCGGTCTGGGGGTTGTGCCTCATGTGCTCATCGGAGTGGGCCAGATACACCCGATCGATGTCGTCGCCCGGGCTGGGCTGGACCTGGATCACCAACTCCGACCCGATGGGGACGACCTCGCCGTCTTTGGGCGCGACGATCTCGACGGCGCCGGCAGGATGGGACAGGCAGAGCGAGGCGAGGAGCGCAACAGCCGTAACGCAGGCCGATTTGAGCGGGGAATGCATCAAAAAAGAATACCCGAGGGCCGGAAACCGGTCAAGAAGAGCGGATCCCAGCCATGATCTCCCGATACTCCGCTTCTGTATAGGCCCTGACCGTGACGGTTCGGACATTCCCGGCTGAGCCTAGCTGAAGCATTAATTTCGCCAGAACAGTATCGTTGGGAATTTCATAAATGAGGAGCGCGTCGTAGGTCCCCTGAGTCATGTAGAAGGCCCTCAGTTCACCCCCTAGTTCCTTGAGCTGTTTCTTGACCGCATCGAGACGCTTCGGCGAGTCTTTCACGTACCGGATTCCCTGTTCGGTCCAGTTGATGTGACTGATGTAGGTCGGCATGGGTCACCTCCTTAGATGGCAAAGACGATTGGCTCTCCCCTCCTTTGGACCTAGGCAAAACCCTAGCACATGACTTTCGGAGTTTCAATTGAGCTGCCGCTGATGCGAACCGGCGAATGATTCGTGTATCATACGGCTACGAGGGAGGGGACAGATTTGAAATCTTTCCCCAAGTGGGGGATCCATCCGGAGCTCAAGAAGGATCTGGCCCCGGCGGAGTGGCAGGAGCTCTCCGAGCACATGAACCGGGTCACCGCCATCGTCGGTGCGAAATTCGTCGAGCAACTGTCGAAGGACGAAGGGAACACGTCCGGCCGCGGGACAGCGTGATGGAGACCGCCGATTCCTCTGAGATTGTCACCTGCATGAACGCCCAATGCGGGCAGCAACTCCGCATTCCCGCCGGCGAGATCCTCCAGGTCACCTGCCCGACGTGCGGCACCAGCTTCACCTACCGGCCTCCCCGCCCCGAGGGCGGATCGAAGAAAGGGCTCTCTCCCGAATCCCAGCGCAAAGCCTGGGTCATGGGCGAGCTGATGCTGATGATCGCGCGGGAGTCCATGACGCTGCTCAAGCGGAACAGCCCCGACATCGTCAGCAAGATGACCCGCAAGCAGGAATGGGAAGCCTTCCTGGAGTTTCTGAAGGTCCTGTTCAACCTCGCCGATCGCGTGGGGGCGTTCTACGTGCCCGTCAGCGAATACCTCCAATTCCTGGACGCCGTGGAAGATGCGGCGATCGATCAGATGAACAACGCGTTCCGCCAGCAAGCCGGGCCCGGGTACGACGAGATCCCGGTGAAGGTGTCCCTCGCGGCTGCCTTTGACGACGCTCAGAAGTTCTACCAGCCGTTTCAATTCCTGGTCACGGAAGAGGGTTCGGAGCGTGACCGCTACTTCAAGAAATTTGGCGAAGCCGTGTCCACGGCCATGGGGGCACGTGGGCACAACACGATCGTGACCGCCGCGACCATGTGCGCCAGCTCCAGCATCGCCGCGATGAAGGCCTTGATGGAATCCGCCGACGGACACTCGCCGTCCCCTGTAGGACACTCATAGCCTAGGGTGACGAACGGGTCAACTTTTCGCGCGCTCCGTCACCGTAATTTCGCCCTCTTCTTCGCCGGCCAGGGACTCTCGCTGTGCGGCACGTGGATGCAGAGCCTTGCCCAGAGCTGGCTGGTCTACCGCCTCACCGGCTCTCCATTCCTGCTCGGCCTGGTCGGGTTCGTCGGGCAGGTGCCCGTGCTGGCGTTCGGCTTGTTCGGCGGCCTGTTGGCCGACCGCTGGCCCCGCCGCCGGCTCCTGGTGACAACTCAGGCGCTCTCGTTGCTTCAGGCCTCACTCCTCGCCGGCCTGACCCTCAGCGGACGGATCACGGTGGGCTGGATCCTGGCGCTGGCCGCGCTGCTGGGGACCATCAATGCGCTGGACATGCCCGTTCGCCAGTCCCTGGTGGCGGACCTCGTCCCGCGGAGCGATCTTTCTTCGGCGATCGGGCTGAACTCCTCCGTCTTCAACGTCGCGCGCATCCTCGGCCCTTCCATCGCGGGCATCATCGTCGCGGCGGCCGGCGAAGGCCTGTGCTTCCTGATCAATGCCGTGAGCTTCCTGGTCGTCATCGCCTGTCTGCTGGCTATCAGGATCACGCCGACGCCCCGGACAGCGCACGAGAGCCTCGGCAGTCACCTAGCCGAAGGCCTGCGCTACGCCTGGCAGACCCCACAAGTCCGGGCCCTCCTGACCATGATCGCCGTGTTGAGCCTGACCGCCATGCCCTATGCCGTCCTGCTGCCGGTGTACGCTGGGGAGATTCTCAAGACCGGCCCAGGCGGGCTGGGCGCGCTGATGGCCGCCACCGGCGTCGGGGCGCTCGTCGGCGCCCTGCAGATCGCCCGGCGTGGGAGCATCCGCGGTCTGGGCACAGTCATCGCCAAGGCCGCCGCGCTGTTCGGCCTCAGCCTGCTGGCTCTGGCAGCCAGCACGGTCTTCTGGCTTGCGCTGCTCGCCATCATCGCGGTCGGCTACGGCATGGTCACGAGCATGGCCGGCGCCAACACATTGCTGCAGTCATTGGTGCCCGACTTGCTCCGCGGGCGGGTCATGAGCCTCTATACCATCGTGTTCCTCGGCCTTGCGCCATTCGGAAGCCTGCTGGCCGGGACCGTGGCTTCCCACGCCGGCACGCCCCTGACCATCGCGCTGGGAGGAATCATAGCGATCATCAGCGCCGGGTTTTTCTGGAAGGCGCTCCCTGGCATCCGGCGACACGTGCGCGAGACTGGGCTGCTGCCCCCTGAAGAATTCGCCGCGCACTAAGCCACCCGTTTCCGCCTATGCCTCACCTCATTTCAGGTGTACGCCAAGGCACAGGGTCTCTTCCCCAGACGGCAATTTTGTCAGGATTTCATACAGGCCACCACTGCAACCGTCGGTTTTGCTGACCGTTCCATATGCGCACTGCGCTTTTGCTCCCGGTGGCATCCAACTTGCTAATTTACCTTTTACCAGACGACGACATAACTAAACAAAGGAGGACGCGATGAAGATACAGCTATGGACAGTAGGCGGGGCGACTCTGCTGGGGTTGGCCCTGCTAGGCAGCAACGGTGTCAGCCAGGCGCAGGACGCAACAACCACTCCAAGCACTACACCTCCTGCGACTAGCACGACTCCTCCCGCGCAGGGAGACGTTCGTAACGACACGCAAGGCATCCGCCAGGATCGGAAGGACATCCGGCAAGACAAAGGGGACCTGCGGGAAGATCGCCGCGAGCGGCGGCAGGACCGCCGTGAGCTCAGAGAAGACCGCCGGGAAGGCGCCAGCCAGGCTGAGCTGGAGAACGGCGTCACGATCGTCGGGAGGCGCAGGGCAAATAGGTCGTATCTCTAAGGCGGGGCAGTTTAGAACTGCCCCGCCTCGCTTCCCCCCTACTTGTTGCGCTGGTAGAACATCTCCAGGGCATCGCGATAGCCAGCCACTTGTCCCTCTTCCCACGCGCTCTCCAGGCGGCGTTTCAGCTTGTCCACCTCCTGCTCCCGCTTCCGGTCAGCTGCTCCCTGGTTGATCAGGTTGAACAACGCCACGTGGATGATCTTGCTGCGCCGGACGATCATGTCCTCGTCGATCCAGCCAGCGAAGGCCTCGCGGGCGTGCTCCTCCACAATCTTTGGCTTGAACGCGTCGTACCCGATCTTCGACTTCGTAACCTTGCGGATGACTCCGATCTCTTCCCGAATTTTGGGAATGTTCCTCAGTAGATGCCCCTGGATTTCTTCATGCCCGCCTTCGTAGAGCTTCTCCATCGTCTGGCTGACGAAGATCTCCGTATTGACCGGCCTTGCCTTGACCCCGTATGTCGGATGGCCGCCGAAGCGGAGCCGGTCGTATTCCTCCTTGGCTTGCGGGTCCCCTAGGACGCCGTACGCCTCGCTGACTTCTTTAAAGCGAGTCTCCGCCTTCTTGTCACCGGGATGGAGGTCGGGATGGTGCTCTTTCGCCAGCTTCCGGTAGACGCGCTTGATCGTCTCCACCGTGGCGTCCTGCTCCACGCCCAATACTTTGTAGTAGTCCCTCATAAAACTTGCCGACTATAGCATTTCTCACATTGCTAAATCAGTGCCCGGACGGGTACTATGTGATGCAAGGAGCCCGCATGAGCGATACCCGCGACACGCCAAAGTACACAAACCGCCTCATCCACGAGACGAGCCCCTACCTCCAGCAGCACGCCCACAATCCGGTGGACTGGTACTCATGGGGCGAGGAGGCACTCGCCCGCGCCAAGGCTGAGAACAAGCCAATCTTATTGTCGATCGGCTACTCCGCCTGTCACTGGTGCCACGTGATGGAGCGGGAGTCCTTCGAGAACCCGGACATCGCGAAGATCATGAACGAGCACTTCATCAACATCAAAGCGGACCGCGAAGAGCGCCCCGACCTCGACGACATCTACCAGAAGTCTGCGCAGGCCTTCATGCGACGGGGCGGCGGCTGGCCGTTGACGGTTTTCCTGACGCCCGATCAAGAACCATTCTGGGGTGGGACTTACTTTCCCCCGACGCCGCGCTACGGCATGCCGGGATTTCCCGAAGTGCTCCTGGGCGTCGCCGAGGCTTACAAGAAGGAGCAGGAGCAGGTCCAGCAGAACATCCATAAGGTGAGGGCCGGCCTGCGCCACATCAGCTCCCCGCAGCCGTCCAACGACCCGCTCACCGAAGAGCTCCTCGACGGCGCCGTCAAGGACCTCAGCGCGTTCTACGAGCCGGTCCACGGCGGGTTCGGCGACGCGCCCAAGTTCCCCACGCCCCCGCCCTTTCACGTGCTGCTGCGCCAGTTCGCCCGCACGAAGGATCAACAATGCCTCGACATGACGCTCCACTCGCTGTGGAAGATGGCGGCCGGCGGGATCTATGACCACCTCGGCGGCGGCTTCCACCGCTACTCGACGGACGGGCAGTGGCTGGTGCCGCATTTCGAGAAGATGCTTTATGACAACGCGCAGCTCGTCCGGCTCTACCTGGACGGCTGGCGGCTCAGCCGCGAGCCCCGCTTCAAGCAAGTCGTCGAGGAGACGCTGGCCTACATCCGCCGCGAGATGGTCCATCCGGACGGCGGGTTCTACACGGCGCAGGACGCCGACAGCGAAGGGCACGAGGGGAAGTACTTCGTCTGGGAACCGGCGGAGATCAAGACCGTCCTAGGGCCCGATCTGGGCGAGATCTTCTGCCGCGTCTATGACATCACGGACCGCGGCAACTTCGAGGGCAAAAACATCCCCAACCTGATTCACGCCAACGGCCGGATCGAGCTCAATGAGCTGCCGGACGCGGAGAGGATCATGGCGGATGCCCGACACAAGCTCTTGGCAGTCCGGGAGCGCCGAGTGCACCCCCTGCGCGATGAGAAGATCCTCACGGGCTGGAACGGCCTGATGATTTCCGGCATCCTGGACGCGTATCAGACGCTGGGGAATCCTGCGTATCTCGCCATGGCCGAAAAAGCCCTCGCCTTCTTGCTCGAGCGCGCGTACAAGAATGGCCGGCTCTTCCGGACGGTGACGGGAGGCATCGGCAAGCTCAACGCCTACCTGGATGACTACGCCTTCCTGGCGGCGGCCCTGATCGACGCCTTCGAGGCCACCGCCAAGCCCGCCTCCCTGGATAAGGCGCGCGAGCTCACCGCCGTCATGGTGGAGCAGTTCTGGGATCCGCAGACCGGCGGCTGCTTCTTCACGGGAATGAACCACGAGCCGCTCATCCAGCGCATGAAGACCGGCGAGGATTCGGCTATTCCGTCAGGCAACGCCGTGGCGACGATGAACTTCCTGCGGCTGTTTCATTACACCGGCGAGCAGGCCTACCTGGACAAGGCCGAGCAGACGCTCCGCCTGTTCCGGGGGCACATGGACCAGAATCCCTTCGGCATGGCCTCCCTGCTCTGCGCGCTGGACTTCTATCTCGCCAAGCCGAAGGAGATCGTGCTGGTGGGGAAGCGGGACACGCCGGAGATGAGAGACCTGTTAGCGAAGATCGCTGGCCGCTATGTGCCGAACAAGACGTTGGTGCTGGTGGATAATGACGGCAAGGGCACCGGCTACGTGCCGGCTGCGGCCAAAGGAAAGACTACAATCAACGGCAAGCCCACAGCCTACGTCTGCCACAACTTCACCTGCTCCCAGCCCGTGACCGCCTGGGAGGCTCTCGAGAAGATACTCGAGCAGCCAACACCAATCCAGCGATCAGAAAAGTAGCCCGTTTCACTGGCGGGAGCGATTGGGGAAATTTCTTGACCCCCTGAATTTCACAGAGTTAAATAGTTACGAAGGCATGATATGGAAGGTGCCCCTCTGCTGCCAGACCAGAAGGAACCGCTGACTTCAACCGGAGACGAGGAGTTGCGGTCCCTCAAGCAGGTGATGAATCTGCTGGAGAAAACCTTTAATGCTGTACGGGTGTATGGCCGGACCAACCAGTCGGCCCTGCAGTTCCTTCATAAGCTGTACGATGGTCTGGCTGCCCATTTCGCAGCCTTTGGCCCGCTCGCACTCGAGGTGCAACGGTACGAAATCTCTTGCCACGGCAAAATCGTGTACCAGAATCCTTCTCAAGGTGGAAGTTTGGCGTTCAAGCTCTATACGGATGGGATTTGTGGTCTGACCTTCGGTTCAGGAGTTTCCCTGGAGGACCTTTCCTCTTTCCTGGAAATTCTGGGAGTCCCCTATGACCCCAAGGCCTCAGACGACGACATCGTCACACGTCTTTGGGCAAAGAACCTGCCAACTATCTCCATAGTCACAGCCGATCAAATCGTCAAGACTCCAGGGTTTATTAATGCTCTAGTCCCGCAAGATTCTTCAACGCTCGCCAGCTCACTTTCAAGTCTGAAGGAAGTCGTTGCCGGGATACCTGCCAGTCAGGGGGGTACCGCCTCTGCCCCGGGAAGCATTCCCGATTCCTCCCGTCCAACAGCCGACTCCGGCCAAAGTGCAGCCAGCAGCCCTGATTCCGCCCGTCAGGCGCAGCAGGAAGCCGCGGAAAGCACGAAAGTAGAAAGCCCCCAGTTGCAAAGTAGTCCTGTCTGCATTGACGTGTCCCAGCAGGAACTGAACCAGTTGGCCCTGAGGATCAAAGCTGAATCAATGAGAGACAACGCTGCCTACTTGCTCGAACTAATCAGGGCCGTCCTGTTCAGCCAGGACGCGCCCGTGTTGTTTAGCGAAATTCTGACAGTGATACGCAAACTGCTGGACGACTTCATTCAACAGGCTAGGTGGGGAAAAGCGAACACCGTCATTGAAATCCTGCAGGAGGCCAGCCAGAGGGCCGATCTGCCCAAGAAGTCTCAAGAAGCCCTGTCGTCCATCCTGGAGTCTCTGGGCGAGCCGAATAGCTTCAAGCCAATCGAACGGGCTATGAATGCGTCCCGT
Source organism: Nitrospirota bacterium (assembly GCA_005877565.1). Classification (GTDB taxonomy): domain Bacteria; phylum Nitrospirota; class Nitrospiria; order Nitrospirales; family NS-4; genus NS-12. The sequence continues at coordinate 717 of VBOK01000062.1, read as the reverse complement.
GATACTGCCACGCACGAGTTGCTAGGCTTCTTGCTGAACTTGGGTCCAAAGGCCATTCCATCCCTGTATTCCGTTCTGAGCGACCTCAAATTGGAGGCGCACCGCCAGACAGTTTACGAAGTCCTCAGCATTCTCGCGAGAAGTCACCCGGACTCGTTGGCAAAAGGGCTCGCCGACTCGCGATCGGACGTCGTTCGGAACGTTCTGTCTGTCATCGGGAAAATGAGAGATCCCGGCTTTGCCCCTTATGTGGAAAAGCTGGCGGGCCACTCCGATAGTCTGGTCCGCCGCGAGGCCCTTCACATTCTGCATCTCCTGCCTTCAGGGGGCAGGGGTGATCGCGTGATTCGTCTCCTGAATGATCCAGACCCAGAAACCCGCAATTCCGCTCTTGGACTCCTTAAAACCGGCAAATACAAAGTTCCATTCAGTCTCTGGGCTTCCGTCGTCACATCCCCAACCCTGCTTCGTCGGCCTCTTTCGGAGGTTCGAACAATTTTCAAAGCCATGGAGTTCGCCCTTGGCGATGAGGCAGTACCGTATTTGCGCCATCTGGTGATGCAACCTCTCTGGACGAAGCGTATGCAGAAGCAGGAGTTGGGGACGCTGGCTGCCCAAGCTCTTGGACGCATAGGCACTGAAGCGGCCGTCATGGCCCTGAAGGACGGGCAAAAGCGCTTCAATCGGGCTATTCGCAATGCCTGTGAACAGAGCCTG
>VBOK01000224.1 GCA_005877565.1 Nitrospirota bacterium | reverse complement strand
CGACCCCGCCGCAGTTCTGTCAACTGCTGCGCGCGCACCTCGAAGGCGCGCGGATCGAACATATCGATCAAGTCGGCAACGATCGCATCGTGCGGCTCGACATGCAGTGCGATGGAAAACCCATAACCCTCGTGGCGGAGCTGACCGGACGGACGGCAAATGTCATGTTGCTTGACGAAGGTGGGGCCGTGAGAGGGCAGCTGCGCAAAGGGCGGCTCAAGCCAGGTGAAACATACGTTCCACCGGTGTCGAGAGCGAAAGAGGCAAGCAAGGATAGCAATAATCAAACCACAAGAACTGCACACCAGACCGCCAACGAATTTCCCATCAGCGCCGAGGTGGAGGGGCGCTATCAGGAGCGCGATGAGGCGCGGGCCAGGGCCCGACAGCTCGACGCCGTCAAGGCAAGTCTTCGCAAAACGCTGAAACGGGCAGTCAAGCGCATCGAAGCCCTGGAAGCAGACCTGGCCAAGGCGGAGCGTTACCGCGACTACAATCGCTACGGGGAACTGCTCAAATCCCACCTTGGGGAGATCCAAAAAGGCGCCGCGTCCATCACAGTCCCCGACTACTTCGACCCAGCGCTGCCTGAGATCGTCCTGCCGCTGGACCCGGCCAAGAGCCCCCAGGGCAATCTGGATGACTATTTCCGGAAGTATAAAAAGTACCAGAACGCCCAGAAGGCGATCCGCCCGCGCCTCAAAGCCGCTCAGGCTGAAGTAGCGGCCCTGCGCGAGCGTCTGGCCGCGCTCGACCGAGGAGAAGAGCCTATCGTAGGGGAGGGCAACCCTGCCGAAAGGCAGGGCGGATTGGTCCCCTCCCTCTCCAATTGGGCGGGGATGAACCCCGCCCCTACAGTAACCGCCAGACACAAGAAACGGCTGCCCCCCGCCAAACTCTTCCTCCGGTTCACGTCGGAAGCGGGCGACGCCATCCTGGTCGGACGCAACAGCCGCGAGAACGAAGAGCTGACGTTCGGATTAGCCCGCAGCCACGACCTCTGGCTGCACGCCAGCGGCGCTCCCGGCTCCCATGTGGTGCTCAGGTTGGAAAAAGGGGGCGAGCTACGGAAGGAGTCCTTACTGGACGCCGCCACCCTGGCGCTGCATTACAGCGATCTTCGGAAAAGCGGCCAAGGGGAGGTTCTCTATACCCACCGCAAGCACGTCCGCAAGCCGCGCGGGGCCAAACCCGGCCTCGTCACCGTCACCCAGGACAAACGCCTCTATATCAAGCTGGACCGAAAACGGCTGGCGCGCCTCAAAGAGTCGCAAGGTGTTACGGCTGTCCCCGCAACTGAGAAATCGTAAGCTCTTGCTCGGTCAAGGAATCAGCGAGTGATTCCATGATCTCTGCCGCGTTGACCTCGAGTTGCGTCTCCTTCTTCTCACGGACCGCCTCGGGTAATGCTTTCAGTGCACGCCAGACATAGGCCGATTCGTCCATCGACTGCCAAATCGGATATCCCTGGATGGTTTCGAAGGCGCGAGCTTCAACCCGCACGGGGCGGAATGCAACGCCGAAGAGATAGCCCCCACCAAACCACAAGGGAGGACTTGTCAGTAGTTCGTACCCCACATTGCCAAGGACGACCGCCGGATTCCACGAGGTCGCGACTCCAAGGGCTATGGTTTCCCAGGAGATATCTGCAAATATTCCCGCGACTAGCCACTGCCAGCGAACCTTCCCATAATCCAAGATGCTGCCGGCGACGACGAGGTCTGTCCCCAGACGGCGATGGAACTCCGCGAGCTGCTCGGCATTCGGTAGTTCGCCAGGCTTGAGATGCAACTCTTCAGCCAGGGTGTCCGTCTGCTCGAGCGGGACAATCCGAAACCCCTGTCCCGTGGCGAGTCGGCTCAGGAGGAGCCATCGGGCCTCATGTTGAATCTCCCGCAGGGCTTCAGCCACCTGTGTCGATTCATCCTCGGGCGTCAGGGTCCCTTGCACCGTTTTCACATCGGAGAGCTTCGTGATTTCTATATCGAAACCAAAGAGCAAGATCGCCAAGGCGGGGCGTTCGCTCTGATCAACCGTAGATGGAGAGACGGGCTTGAATGAGGCGCAACCCGCGAGAGCTGCGCCGACCATACAAAGTGCTAACGGAAACAGACGAAAGCAGGGAGTCAAGAGCCTCTTCACTCCCCCACGCGGACGAGCAGACCCTTGTCCTTGCACACCGCGAACATCATGTGGAACCAGAAGACGAGCACGGTGAGGTAGAGAGCGTTCAGCCCGACGGCCCAGGCCAGCTCGTGCACGGGGAACGTCCCGTTGGTGATGACCGCACGCATGCCTTCGAAGACGTGCGCCGCCGGATTGAGCCGCGCGATCGCCTGCAACCAGTCAGGCAGGACGCTCATCGGGTAGAAGACGCAGGAGATCGGCTGGAAGAGGAAGACCATGCCCCATGCCAGGACCTCCACCTCCTGGCCGTACCGCATGATGAGCCCAGTCGTCAGCACGCCGATGCACCAGCCCGCGATGATGAGGTTGAGGATGAAGGGGATGAGCGACACGCCCAGCACGAAGATGTTGAACGAGTAGAACGCCAGCGCGGCCAGCACCGTCACGCACGAGACCGCCAGGACCTTGCTCACGCTCAGGATCATGGTGGCGGCCAGGAACTCGCCCGTGGTCAGCGGGCTGGCGAAGAGGTTCATCAGGTTGCGCGACCAGATCTCCTCCAGAAAGGAGATGGTGATCCCCTGCTGGGCGCGGAACAGGACATCCCACAGGATCAGCGCGCCCAGGAAGAACACGACGAAGCTCGGCAGTGACGCCTTGAACTGCGCGAGGTAGAGCGTGATGAAGCCCCAGATGAGAAGGTCCACGAAGGGCCAGTAGACGATCTCCAGCACACGGGGGAAGCTCCGCTTGTAGAGGTACAGGTGGCGGCTCAGCAACGCCGCGATGCGGTGGAGTCTCATGGATGCTTCACACCCGGGGGCGCGGTCCGCGCGAGTTTCAGGAACACGTCTTCCAGATCGGCCTCGCCGTAGACGGCCTTGATCGCCTCGGCCGTCCCCTCCGCCACGATCCGGCCCCGCTGGAGGAAGATGATCCGGTCCGACATCTCCTCCATCTCCCGCATGTTGTGCGAGGTGTAGAGCACAGTGAGCCCGGTCGAGCGACGGATTTCTTTGATCAGCGCGCGCGTCTTATCCGCGATGTCGGGGTCCAGGCTGGCCGTCGGCTCGTCCAGGAACAGGACTTTGGGTTCGGTCAGGAAGGCCTTGGCCAGCGAGAGCCGCGTCATCTGGCCGGAGGACAGCTTGCGGGTGATCTTGGTCCGGAACTCCTCCATCTCCAGCCGCTTGACGAT
>VBOK01000077.1 GCA_005877565.1 Nitrospirota bacterium | reverse complement strand
ATTCGTGAAATATCGTGCTCTCCAGCAGCCTCACCGATTTTCTTCATAGCTTTCTTCTTTAGGGACGTTAACTGGCTTGTCAGTTCCACGTTTCGCTCCTCCTTTTCTTCAAGTAGGCGAAGCATAGCATAGTAATTACAGTAAAGCAAGAGAAGTGAAAAGAAATTTAGCGAAGTCCTTTTTCCTTATGAGGACAGGGGTTTCAAGGTAGGCACTAGCGAGTGGCACCGATGTCGACTGTGGCGGAGGGGTGGCGGCGAACGGGCGCCCGGGCGGAGCGGAAGAGCCTACAGCCGAGTCTGCGGGGCTGCGACGGCGAAAGGATCTGAGCACGTCAGGGCTGTTCGCCGACAGGACCCGCGAGAGGTCAAGGTGACACCGGCGCGCCCCTAGGAGCCTGACGGATAATCCCGTTCTACTGCGGCGAACGATCTCAGGCCACCTACTTCGTTCTCGGCTCGAAAATATCCTCAATGTATTCCAGAGAATACACCTCCGGTATTTTCAAGCCTGCGGCCTTGTATCTGACCTGATCTCCTTCGCCTCGTTACGAAGGGATCATCCGCGAGGCTCCTTGGGTATCCACTTCGAAGCCCAGATCCTCGATCATCTGCCAGGCCTCGGGCGCGGGCATGCCCGGCGTCGTGAGGTAGCCGCCGACGAAGAGCGAGTCGGCAGGGTAGAGCGCCAGCGCCTGCAGGGCGCGCAGGTTGAACTCGCGCCCGCCCGCGACCCTTAGCTCCGTCCGCGGGTGCAGGAAGCGGAACAGACACAGGATCTTCAGGCAGCGCTGGGGCGTGAGGTTGTTCCGATCCTGCATCGGCGTGCCGGGGACCGGATGCAGGAAGTTCATCGGGATAGAGTCCGGCTGTACTTCGCGCAGCGCGAACGCCAGGTCGATCAGATCCTCGTCCGTCTCGCCCATGCCCGCGATGCCACCCGAGCAGATCTCCAGGCCGGCAGCCCGGGCGTTCCGGATCGTCGTGAGGCGGTCCTGATACGTGTGGGTCGTCACCATCTGCGGGTGGAACCGCTCAGACGCGTTCAGGTTATGGTTGATCCGGTCCACGCCTGCTGCCTTTAACCGGCGCGCGTCGTTTTCCGTGAGCAGGCCCAGAGAGCAGCAGACCTGGACCGGCACCGTGCCCTTGATCTCGCGGACGGCCTCGCTGATTTCGGCGAGCTCGCGGTCGAGCGGGCCGCGTCCGCTGATGACGATGCAGTAGCGGATGGCCTTGGACTCCGCCGCCCGCCGCGCGCCCTCGACCATGTGCGACTTCTTCAGCAGCCCATATTTCCGGATGTCCGCCGTGGACACGGCCGACTGGGAGCAGTAACCGCAATCCTCCTGGCAGGCGCCGCTCTTGGCGTTCTGGAGCATCTGGAGGCGGACCCTGCGTCCGAAGAACCGCCGGCGGACGGTGTACGCGGCGTCGAGCAGTTCCAGCACTCGGTCGTCCGGCGTCTGCAACACCGTCCGCGCTTCTTCACGGGTCAGCGCCTCGCCGGCGATCGCCTTGTTGGCCCAAGCACGGAACGCGCCATTCGGATTGTCACGATGGTCCATCGTCGTCACTCCTTGATCAGAGACACGCCGGTCATTTCGGGCGGTTGGAGAAGCCCCATCAGGTGCACGATCGTCGGGGCAATGTCCGCGAGGACGCCGGAGGCACGCAAGGCGTGCGGCCGGTCGTCCACGATAAGGCACGGTACTGGGTTCAGAGTATGCGCCGTGTGAGGCTGGCCGGTCTCGTAGTCCACCATCTGCTCCAGGTTGCCGTGATCGGCGGTCAGGACCACGGCCCCACCGATCCGGCGCATGGCGGAGATGACCTTGTTCAGGCACTCGTCAATGACCTCGGCCGCCTGGATCGCGGCTTTCAGGTTGCCGGTGTGCCCCACCATGTCCGGGTTCGCGAAGTTCAGCACGATCAGGTGGTACTGACGGGACTCGATGCGCCGCACGGCCTCGTCGGCGACCTCTCGTGCAGACATCTGCGGCTTCAGGTCGTAGGTTGCGACGTCGCGTGGGGAGGGAATCAGCACACGGTCTTCGCCCGGATAGGTCTTCTCGTCGCCGCCGTTGAAGAAGTACGTGACGTGGGCGTACTTCTCAGTCTCGGCGATGCGGAGCTGCTTGAGCCCACGCTCGCTGATGAGCTCTGGCAGGATGCGCGTCAGACGGAACGGGGAAAAGGCCACCGGATGTGTGGAGGTCTCGTCGTATGAGGTCATCGTCGCGAAGGCGGCCAGCTTCGGCACGACCGACCGCGGGAAGGCCTCGAAGGCCGGCTCGGTGAGGGCGCGCGTCAGCTCGCGGGCCCGGTCCGCGCGGAAGTTGTAGAAAAAGATCCCGTCGTCGTCGTCAATGCTCCCGATCGGATGGTCGTGCTGGTCCACGATGACGGCCGGGACCACGAACTCGTCGGTCACGTTCGCCGCATAGCTCGCCGTGACAGCCTCCTCAGCCGAGCGCCGGTGCACGCCGTGGCCTTCCACGAGGGCGGCGTAGGCCTTGGCCACGCGGTCCCACCGCTGGTCCCGGTCCATGGCGTAGTACCGCCCCATCACGGTGGCAATCGTCCCGACGCCAAGCTTGTGCGTCTGTGCCTCGACGGTTTTGACGTAGCCGAGGCCACTCCGCGGGGGCGTGTCCCGCCCGTCCAGGAACGCATGCACAAACACCGGCGGGCGGCCCTCCTTCTTCACCATCTCCAGGATTGCCTCCAGGTGGGAGATGTGGCTGTGCACGCCGCCGTCCGACAGGAGGCCCAGCAAGTGCAGGCGGCCGCCGGTGGAGCGGACCTTGTGCAGGACCTGTGCGAGCACCGGGTTCGTTGCGAAGGAGCCGTCCCTGATCGCCCGATTGATCCGGGTGAGGTCCTGGTACACGATGCGGCCGGCGCCGAGGTTCATGTGTCCGACCTCAGAGTTCCCCATCTGGTTGTCGGGCAGCCCCGTGTCCTCGCCGGACGCTGACAGCATGGTGTGGGGACAGTTCCGAAGGAGCGAGTTGTAGAACGGCAGCCGTGCGAGGGCCAGGGCGTTGGCCTCCGTCTTCTGGCTCACGCCCCAGCCGTCCAAGATGATCAGTGCGACAGGTTTGATGTTAGTTGCCATGCTCGGGTCAATCCTCAAAAGTTGTCACCCTGAACGAAGTGAAGGGTCTAGACACTGCCTCACACATGAGATTCTTCGCTTTGCTCAGAATGACACGCGCATTGTTACTGATTTTGGGGGAAAAGGCCAGCCCGTCTACACAGGCTCGAACGGCGAGGCGATGCCCGGATAGGGGTGGGGCTGAACGGGCTCGCGCACGCTCTCGCGGGGCTGGCCTGCGTCGCTGAACGAAGGGAGCACGTGAGCCAGCGTGTTCCAGTGCCCGCAGGCCTGGCAGCGCCCGCTCCATTCCCGCGCTTCGTAGTGACAGGCTGTGCAGGCGAACGGGGCCCCGACGGGCCGTGCCCGGTTGAGGGCTTCCTGCAGGATTATCAGCGCCGATTCTGTGTCCCCCTTGCGGATGTAGAGGCAGGCCATGATCTTATGCAGGGCGCCGGTGGGGTCTTGGAGACCCTCCAGCGTCGAGAGCAGATCGAAGGCGTCGTCGATCATCTCCAGCCTGTAGTAGAGCTTGCCGAGCCGCTGCCAGCTTCAGCTTGCCTTCCCGAATGAGCAGCTCGCCGAAGCCGATCCGCGCGGGCAGGAACCCTTTGTCCAGCTTGATGGCATTCCTGAAGTAGCGTCTGGCGAGGTCGAGATCGCCGCGTTCCGAGTACTGTCGCCCGACCTCATATTTCAGCCCCGTCATGACCTGGATCTCGACGCGGACTTCGTGGTCGGACAGGCCTGCCTTCAGGAGCCGTTCCTGGACCGCATGGGCCGCTTTCCATCTGCCGTTCCGGATGTGGATGTCTCTGATGCGGTAGAGGGCGGTCGGGTTGGTGCTGTCATGTTTGAGCACGTCCTCCAATGTCTGGATCGCCTCGTCGTAGCGCTTGGCGTCTTCGAGGTCGCGGGCTAGGGACAAGAGGACCTCCAGATTGCCTTCTTCGAGCGACCGGGCCCTCAGGTGCAGCCGGACCGCCTCGTTGTAATGTTTCTCCCGGCGGAAGATGTTGCCCAGCGAGACCAGGGCACGGGTGTGGGTGGGGTCCAACGCCAGCACCTTCTGCAGCTGGGAGATCGCCTCGCTGGTCCGACGGGAGAGCGAGGCCAGCACGCCGCTGCTGTAATAGCTCTGGAGCTTCTCCTCGCGCTTGCGCCGCTGGGTAGAGCGCCAGTTGAGGATGAGGGCGCGGACCTCGCGCAGGCCGAACAGCAACACGACTGTCAGCGCGCCGCCAGCGATGCAAAAGAGCACGAGGTAGAGCGGGGTGACTTCGGTCGACGTTTGCTGCGATAGCCGGAGCGTGATCGGATCGGGGTTGAGGTCGCTGAAGTAGACGGCCGCCACGATGGCAGCGATCAGCGTGAACACCCATAGGAAGAAGCGCATCGGTTATCCCCGTTGCCTGGCGGTTCGCTCCCTGCGCATCCGTACCTTGGGACGACCAGCCGTGACGGTTGCGCGGGCCTTCGGGAGCGGCAAGCGCTTTGCGTCGGCCCAGAGCCGGTCCAGCCCATAATGCTCGCGCGCCCTGCGCGTGAAGATGTGGACGACGACATCGTCGTAGTCCATCAGGACCCACACGCCGGCCGCGAGGCCTTCGAGGCCGTAGAGGCGGTATCCCTTTTCGTCAAGGACCTTCTCAATATGGTCCTTGACGGCGATGACCTGACGCTCGGATTCGGCTGAGCAGATGAGGAAATAATCCGTCACCCCGGATTTGAGGGCGACGTCTAAGATCACGATCTCAGAGGCTTTTTTCTCTTCGGCTGCCAGGGCAGCCCACCGGACTTTTACTCGTGATCCGCGGATTATTGCGGTAACCCTCCTGCTCCAGAATGATATCGCAGTATATAAGACTCGACGGCTGTCGGCAAGAGGTTTTCGATGCCCTGCTTTGATTTCAGTCGCTTCCTGACCTCCTGTGACGACACTTCGCAGGGGGGCATCGCCAGTGCCCAGAGCGACCGTCCGCTCTTGAGCCGGAACGCATATTTCTCAAGCTGGCCGGCATCCAATCGGGCCAGCTGCTCCGTGTCCATGATGCCAAGAATCGGAAGTTTTTCCAAGGACTTAAACTGAAAGCCGGTTCGTGAAACCACGGCGAAATCGCAATTCTCCAGCAGGCGCTCCGGCTCCCGCCAGCTTGGCAATTCGAGAAAGGCGTCTAGGCCGATGATGAAGACCATGCGGGTATTGGGCGGGTAGGTCTCCTTCAGGGCCCGGACGGTGTCGATCGTGTAGGATCTCGCGTCGCGTCTCGTCTCGATGTCCGAGAACTGGAAGTAGGGATACGGCGCGATGGCGAGACGTACCATCTCCAGCCGGTGCTTCGCCGGAATGAAGTCAGACGGCGGCTTGTGGGGTGGGCCGCCAGTTGGAATGAAGAGGACGGTGTCGAGCCCAAGCCGGGTGCGCGCGGTCTCGGCGACGAGCAGATGGCACCGATGGATGGGATTGAACGCGCCGCCGTACAGCCCGAGCTTCATTCCCGGAGCTGGCCGGTGCCGAGCACGATGAACTTGGTGCTGGTAAGTTCCTCCAGGCCCATCGCGCCGCGCGCGTGGATGCGGGTTGTGCTGATGCCGATCTCAGCCCCCAGGCCGAACTGGTAGCCGTCGTGGAGACGCGTCGAGGCGTTGACGAAAACCGCCGCGGCGTCCACCTCGTTCAAAAAGCGCATGGCTCGTCCGTGGTCCTGCGTCACGATCGCCTCGGAGTGCTGCGAGCCGTAGCGGGCGATGTGCCCCATGGCCTGCTCCATGTCGTCCACGACGCGGACGGCTAGGATGAGGTCCAGGAACTCCGTGCCCCAGTCGGAGTCGGCGGCGGGCTTGACGCCCGGCGCAAGCTTCACGGTCCGCGGGCAGCCGCGGACCTCCACGCCGGCCTCCTGATAGCGCTTGATGAGTAGCGGCAGGAACGTCGGAGCGACGGTCTGGTGCACGAGGAGCGTCTCCATCGCGTTGCAGGTCCCCGGCCGCTGCACCTTCGCGTTGAAACAGATGGCTTCCGCCATGGCGAGGTCCGCCTTGTCGTCCACGTAGGTGTGGCACACTCCCTTGTCGTGCTTGATTACCGGGATCGTGGACTCCTCCATGATGAACTGCATGAGGCGTTCGCCACCTCGCGGGATGATGAGGTCGATCAGCTTGTCCTGCTTGAGCAGCAGGGAGGAGACCTGGCGGTCGGGGTTGTCGATGAACGTAATCGCGCCAGCCGGGATGCCGATCTTCTCGCCGGCCTCACGCAGTATCTTCGCGATCGCGGCGTTGGACTGGATGGCCTCCGAGCCGCCGCGGAGCACCACCGCATTGCCGGATTTAAGACAGAGGGAGGCGGCGTCGGCGGTGACGTTGGGGCGCGACTCGTAGATGATCCCAATCACGCCGATCGGCACGCGCATCTTACCCACCTGCAGCCCGTTGGGCCGCCGCCACATCTTCGTCACTTCGCCGACAGGATCGGGGAGCGACGCCACTTCGCGCAGGCCCACGGCCATCTCCTTGATGCGATTCGTGTTGAGCATGAGCCGGTCAATCGCCGCCTTCGAGAGTCCGCTCGCGGCGGCGAGGTCCTTTTTGTTGGCCTCCAGCAGCTCCACCTCGCGGGCTTCCAGGGCGTCGGCCATGGTGAGGAGCGCCTTGTTCTTCACGGCTGTGGACAGGATCGCCAGCTGCCGCGCGGCAGCCTTGGCCTGTGCGGCTTTCTGGACGACGTAGTCGGTCAGGTTCATAGGATCACCAAATTATCCCGGTGGATGACTTCGTCGTAGTCCTTGTACCCCAACGTCTTCTGGATCTCGAACGTCTTCAATCCCTTGATCTTCGCAATGGCCTCGGAGGAATAGTTCACCAGCCCCTTCGCGAACTCGCGCCCGGATTTGTCCACGCAGGCGACAGCGTCGCCGTTGTCGAAGTCCCCGTGCACCGCCGTGATGCCGGAAGGGAGCAGGCTCTTGCCCTTGCGCGTGAGGGCCTCGACGGCGCCGTCGTCCAGTGTGAGGCGGCCCTTGGCCTTCACCGTGTAGCCGATCCAGTGCTTGCGGCTTGTGAGCTTCTGGCTTTTCGGCAAGAAGAGGGTCCCGACCGGATGCCCGTCGAACAGCGCCGTCAGGTGGCCCGGCCGCTCCCCGCTGACGATGGCCGTGGCGATGCCGTAGGTCGCGGCCTTCTTGGCCGCGAGGACCTTCGTGTACATGCCACCGGTCCCTTCGAAACTGGACGTCCCGCCAGCGCGCCGCTCGATTTCGGCCGTCACTTCAGTGACCACCGGAATCAGCGTGGCATTGGGGTTGTGGTGCGGGTCCTCGGTGTAGAGTCCCTCGACGTCGGAGAGGATCACCAAGAGGTCGGCGTCCACGAGGTGGGCGACCATCCCGGCCAGACTGTCGTTGTCCCCGAAGCGGATCTCGTCCACTGCGACGGTGTCGTTTTCGTTGATGATCGGCACGACCCCATAGTCGAGCAGGGTGGTCAGAGTGTGGCGCGAGTTGAGGAAGCGCGCGCGGTTCGCCAGGTCCTCGCGCGTGAGCAGCACCTGCGCGACCTTCTGGCCCACCTTCTCGAAGGCCTTCTCGTAGGCCCACATGAGGCGGCTCTGGCCCACGGCGGCGGCGGCCTGCTTGTGCGGCAGGCTTTTGGGATACTCCGGCAGGCCCAGCTTCTCGATGCCGCACACGATGGCGCCCGAGGAAACCATCACGATCTCCCGCCCCTGCACCTTCAACACGGCCAGCTCGCTGGCGAGCTGGTCAATGCGCTCGGCGTTCAGGCCGCTGCCCTTGGAAGCGACGAGGCGGCTGCCCACCTTCAGCACAAGGCGCTTCACGTCTTTGACGATCTGGTCGCGCATTGTCTTACACACTCGCTTTCAGGGGTTGCCGTAGCTTCGCGACCTGCGAACCGAGATGGCGGATCAACGGCTTCAGGCCGACGCCGGCGACGGCCGAGATCGGAAAGAGCCGCAGGTGGCGCTTCTTGCAGTCCATCTCGAGTTTCTTCAGATGCTTCCCTTCACCCGCGATGTCGAGTTTCGTCGCGGCGACCGCGTACGGCTTCTTGGCAAGATCCGGATTGTACAGCTTCAGTTCCTTGCGCAGGGTCTGCAGGCTTTCGACAGGGTCCACCGTCACGCTCTCAGAGATGTCCACCAGGAACATGAGATATGACGTGCGCTCGATGTGACGCAGGAACTGAAAGCCGAGGCCCTTCCCTGCATGGGCGCCCTCGATGAGGCCCGGGATGTCCGCCACGACGAAGCTCTGGTCCTCGTCCACGGAGACGACGCCGAGGTTCGGCGCCAGGGTCGTGAACGGATAGTCAGCGATCTTGGGGCGCGCGTGCGAGATGGCTGCGATCAGAGTGGACTTGCCGGCGTTGGGGTAGCCCACCAGACCGACGTCCGCCAGGAGCTTCAATTCCAGTTGAAGCCAGCGCTCCTCGCCGGGTGTGCCGGGATCGCTTCGGGTCGGTACGCGATTGGTCGGGGTGGCGAAATGCGCGTTGCCGCGTCCACCGCGTCCGCCCTGCGCCACGATCGCGTGCTGGCCGTCCTCGGTTAAATCGGCGAGGGTCTCGTCTGTCGCGACGTCCTTCGCGATGGTGCCCACGGGCACGCGAATGATGTGCGGCGGCGCGGAGCGGCCGTGGCGGTTTGAGCCTTCGCCGTTGTCGCCGTCCTTCGCGACATGGTGTTGCTGGAACTGGAGGTCGAGCAGGGTGGACAGGCGCTCCGTGGCTTCCAAGATGACGTCGCCGCCGTTCCCGCCGTCGCCGCCGTCGGGGCCACCGTGCGGGACGTGTTTCTCCCGGCGGAAGCTCCGGCACCCGTTCCCGCCGTCCCCGGCCTTCACGTAGATTTTGATCTGATCAACGAAATCCACAGCGTCTTACCCTGCCATTCCGCCTATTCTTGTCATTCTGAGCGCAGCGAAGAATCTCAATTCGCGGGTCCTGTCGCCGAGCAGCCCAGACGTGCTCATGCGCCTTTCACCGGCGCAGCCCCGCCGACTCGGTTGCAGGCGCCTTCCGCTCCGCCCGGGCGCCCGCTCGGCGCCACCCGCTCATCCAACTAAATGTGCAGACAGTATAAAACCCAAGGACTGACAAAGCAAACCGGAGGGGTGAAGAGAGCTTGCGATTTCGAGGAAGGGAAGCGGGTCCTGCAAGCTTAGCGGCCCACCGTCCTCACTTCGTTGCGCGTTATCCTTTCACAAAATAGGGAAGCCGTCTGAGCTGGTGACCCGTTGCATTTGAAGAGCAACAGGTGCCCCGGTAGCTCGGTGACAGTACCCACACCTATATGGTTTGGCTTGTGCCTTTCGAGCCGCACTTCGTGCATTTGCGGAGATAGGCGCCACAGTCATCTTTGCCTTCCGTCCCTGGACAGAGCTGCATATGGAGAACTATCGGGTAAGCAACAACTTTGCCCATCAGACAGAGCAACTGGCGAGTCAGAAATTACAGGAGGTTCGCGCGACGCGCGAGTGTCGGTGAGAGGGCGGCGCGTATCTAAAAAGATGCCATCAAGTATCTAACCTGATACAGCTTGGGTGGCACGGAACAGGCGCCCAGAGAGGGCGAAGCGAATCGACCATCTTACTTTAGGAAATGGTGCCTGATGCCTCATCCTGCGCCTTCGCTCTGTCTATTTTCCTGGTGTGATAGCCTTCATAGTCAGGTATCAGGCGGTCATACTTTCCATCCATGAGGGGGGAGGAGATCATGAAATCCGCGGAGGCCCGATTGCAGGCGATGGGGATATTCCACACCACGGCCATGCGCAGGAGGGCCTTGACATCCGGGTCATGCGGCATGGGTTCGAGCGGATCCCAGAAAAAGATGAGAAAATTGATCTCGTCGGCGACGATCTTGGCGCCGATTTGCTGGTCCCCGCCCAGGGGACCGCTTTGAAATCGCGTGATTTTGAAGCCCAGTTCGCGTTCCAGGATCTCGCCGGTGGTACCTGTCGCATACACTTTGTGGTGTGCCAAGAGATCGCGGTTGTATTTGGCCCATTCCACCAGGTCCAGTTTCTTATTGTCGTGAGCGACCAGCGCAATGTTCTTGTCATGCAGCATAACAATTTTCTTGTAAGCCATATAACTTCTTTGTCCTTTCTCCAGGGATAGGGAGCGGGCAGGTACGGGGTGAGCAGCTATCTGGTTGTCAGGACCTCCAAGAGGCAATCGTTATCAACGTGCATGGTTTCGAGCACTTTAGAAATCCTCCGGACAGTACTTTCCTGATCAAATGTTTTGAGCTTGACGCGAAATGCTCCCGCTTCACTCAGCACAGCAATACTATCGATCTCGATAAATTCGACTTGCCTTGCCATCAGCTTGACCACTGTTTCTTTGGAATTATTCTCTGCTGACCCGGAAAGAGGTTCTATCTTTATCTTATGTTTACCCTCTTCGAGTGGAAGCATGTATAAGTAAGGTACGGGTGAAAGAACCTTATCACCAACAGTTATTGCGAAAAATAGGTTTTTCCGTTCCACTTCCCCTAGCAAATCCATTGGCGCAATCTTTTGAAGGCATTTGAATAATGCATAATGGGTTCCGTCTATATAAAAGCCATCTTCCGTCACATGTTCAGGCGCCCAGATGAGGTATCCCTTTGGCGAGATGATGGGGCTCAATTGCATTTGGAAGCCTTTGTGGCGCAATGGCTTTGGCAGACTTAATCGTGCTTTTTGTAACTCGCTTATCGTTGTTTCTGAAGGACCTGACTGAATTAATAGTTCAGCGTTCTTGTTTTGTTCGGCGCTGAGTTTGCTTTGCAGCTCTTTGATCTCATTGCGCAAAGAGGAGATGACATTTTCGTGTTCCTTGATTTGAGCTTCCCTTTCTTTTAACGAGCCTTCGAATGACTTGATGCGTTCTTGGAGCGCACTCTTCACTAAGCTTAAGTCCGCTTCAAGTTTAGTGACCTTTCCGCTACTTTCACTGAGAACAGCAGTACTTGTCGGCAAAGCCCGATTGCCCGATTGTCCGAGGCGATATCCAGTGTATAAAAGTATTCCGGTAACACCGATTAGCACGATGTAGTAGCCAACAGAAAGTTGGGAGAGAAATTTGATGTGATCTGAATGGATGATGCGCTCGAATTGATCCTTTATTCTATCGATGATATTCGACAGCCCCCCGTGCTGATCTAGGGGCTTAGGTCGGTTGGAAGGATTTTTAGAGAACCAATTTTCAAGCATGAGTTAGCTTACCGCAAGCTCCCTTAATGAATCTAATCCTTTTTCTGTCGTTCTGCCCTTTTTCTGTCTTTCTGATCAACGAAGTCCATTTCGTCTTACCTTGTCATGCTGAACGGAAATGGAGCCCGTCCCCTTTACCCATCGTTTTGTAAGGTGTACATTCTACGCTATACTTGTATGACCCTCAAGTGAGCTGCCGTCGCGCCGGTTCGTGGTGAGCCGGCGTGGCGGGGGAGAGGCGCTGGAAATGCCACGTTCGCTACGGGCTTGGTACCGCCGCAATGGGAAATGGGTGATCGTCATGCTGGTGGTCTCCCTCATCGGTGCCGGGATCGTCCTGGTGCTGCGCTCGGTGTATGAGTACCAGCCCAGTCCCTACGAGCCCAAGGACACCCCGCGCGGGGAGCAGTTAGAAAAGAAATTGCCCCACCAATAGCAGTGAGTTGCGTGACTCATCGCTTCTTCGCCAATCGCCACAACCACTCTGGGTACGAGCAGGAGTTCGGGGCGGGGAAGGAATAAGATGGCCGCTGATTCTCTTTCAGGACGTGCATCGCCACTCTTTGCAAGTAGTCCGCAACCCGCACGGGATTCCCGTACGCCTCGAAGTTGAAGCTCCAGTACGCCAACCCATCCACCGTGATCTTTGTGAACTCGGCGTTGCAGCCATCACGAAGGAAGACCCTGTCGGCTGGAACTTCAACGATGCTGGTGCCTTCGAGGGAGAACCTCCGGAGCGTCCGTTTCTTTCTCACCGCGATCCAGAGATGGGGCGCGCTTGTCTGCAGCCGCTCGAATTCCTTGACCGCCGGTTCGCCATAGGCGTCCTTGTTCCATACCTGGACAGTGCCGATGACGTCCGCCATGAAGGTGTGGATTCCCACTGACTCAACCAGATACTTGATCTCCAGCCGCCCTTCGCGCAACTTGAGCCCCAGGCCCAAAGGGGCCGGAAACAGCAGATAGTGGTCCTCGCGGGGCGCCGCGTTGAGCGCCAGGCTGCTGCAGAACCATTGTTCTATTTCGTCAGGAATCGGGCCTTCAAAGAACCACCGGACTTCCGCAGTCGTGAACATTCCCTCACGGTCTCCTCAAACGCAATAAAAAAGCCCCTTGCTCCTTCGTCGGAACAAGAGGCCGGGTGACAAAAGAGAAAAGAGGTTAGGAGGCTGCGGCGGCCTGGGCTTGGGACGCAACCGGATACACGCTGACCCGACGCCGTTCCTTCGGGCCTTCGTACTTCACGACGCCGGGGATCTTGGCGTACAGCGTGTCGTCCTTGCCTCTGCCGACGTTGAAGCCCGGGTGAATCCGCGTGCCGCGCTGGCGGACGAGGATGCTCCCCCCCGGCACGACCTCGCCGCTGAAGCATTTCACGCCGAGATACTGCGGGTTGCTGTCCCGCCCGTTCCGGCACGAACCCTGTCCTTTTTTGTGCGCCATGACTAGCCCTCAGAAATTCCGGTGATCTTCACGCTGGTGAACGACTGCCGGTGCCCGCGACTCCGGCGATACGCCTTGCGGCGCTTTTTCTTGAACACGATGATTTTGGGAGTCCGGCCCTGGGCCACGATCTCGCCGGTGACCTTCGCCTTGGGAATGACGGGGGTGCCGACCTTGGTGGTCCACTCGCCGGAGATCAGCAACACCTTGTCCAGTGTGACCGTGGAGCCCACCGCGCCGTCCAGCTTTTCCACTTGTAAAACAGTGCCTTGCGTCGCCCGATACTGTTTCCCGCCTGTCTCAACAATCGCGTACATCGTCTGATGCTCCGTTCGATCTCGGATTGTGTGGGAGCGCTGTTTTTTAACACGCGGCAGCGGGGCAAGTCAAGAAAAGACACGGGATTCATAAATGGCGTATAATAGGCTCTCTCAATATCAATTCTGAGTCATAATCTCTAGCCCGAGGAGCGCTCCATGTTTGGCAAGACCCAGCACGACAGAGTAGCAGAACAAGCCGAGTTTCAGTTCCGACAGCGGGCCCTAACGTCCCTCGTGAACATGCGCAACAAACAACTCCGAGAGTCCCTCGACGACCGTATCAAGCGAGCAAGAAAAGGAGGAGCGTGGACAGATCTCACCCGAGCCGAGTGCGCAATCCTGCACAAGCAAGAGAAAGCCCATGCTCAAGAGCAATTAGCCATCTTGCAGCTCGCGAGTGCGCGTACCCGTTGGCAATTGACAGAATCGCGGAGGGCCATGGCCAGATCACGGAGGGCCATGGCCAGGGCCCAAACCCTCAAAGCTGCGAGCCGCCTTTAGTCAGTCCTGCTCTTCACCTGCAAAGCCGCCTCGCGGCCGTTCGTCCACGAACTGCCGCGCTGCGATGAGCTCCTCGCGGTCGCAGATTTCCTTCTCCACCAGCAGGTGCTCGACCGCGGCGATGCGAGCGGTCAGTTCCGGCAGCATGATGTCCAGCGCTTCCGAGATTTCGGCCAGTCGGCGGTCGTCAGTCTTCGACGGGTCAACTGCAGCCGGGTGAGGCCTCTTTCCGGCCAGCGGCTTGCGCGCCGGACGTTTCTGCGCCCGCTGCCGCTGCTATCATGCGCTCGTGCTGAAGGAATCCGAGAAGATCTGGCTGGACGGGAAGTTGGTGCCCTGGAAGGACGCCCAGGTCCACGTCCTCACGCACAGCCTCCACTATGGCCTGTCCGCCTTCGAAGGCATCCGGTGCTACAAGGGCAAGCAGGGCTCGGCCATCTTCCGCCTCAACGAGCACGTGGACCGGCTGTTTGCGTCGGCCCACATCTGCCTGTTGCAGATTCCATACGGAAAGAAGGAGATCGCGGATGCGATCCGGGAGACCGTCCGCGTGAACCGGCTCGATGAATGCTACATCCGGCCCATCGTCTTCGTGGGCTATGGCGACATGGGGCTCTACGTGCCCGAGAACCCGATCCGGGTGGCGATCGCGGCGTGGCCGTGGGGCGCCTACCTCGGCGAGGAAGGCTTGAAGAACGGCATCCGAGCGAAGGTGTCCTCCTTCACCCGCCACCACGTCAACGTCAGCCTGACGCGGGCCAAGATCGCCGGCTACTACGTTAACTCCATCATGGCCAAGCGCGAAGTGAAGGCCGGCGGGTACGATGAGGCGATCCTGCTGGACCCCGAGGGCTACGTCTCCGAGGGCACGGGGGAGAACATCTTCCTGGTGCGCAACGGCGTCGTGAAGACCACGCCGCTGACCTCGATCCTCGAAGGGATCACGCGAAACTCGATCATGCAGCTCGCCCGTGAGCGCGGCCTGACGGTGGTGGAAGAACGGTTCACACGCGACGAACTCTACATCGCCGATGAGGTGTTCATGACCGGCACGGCCGCCGAGCTGACGCCGATCCGCGAGGTGGACGACCGCACCGTGGGCACCGGCAAGCCGGGCCCCATCACCCGCGATTTGCAAACTGCCTTCTTCGACATCGTCAGTGGGCGTGACGCCAAGCATGCCTCCTGGCTCTCGCCCTTGTAGCTATTGACGGCGGGGTGAGGGCTGATCAGTCCGGCAGGTCCTTGCTGTAGCATTCCAGGTGGACGTATTCCCATTCCGATTCATTCTCCACTGAATCTTTGTTCGGGATGACGTAATTCTCTGTCTGCGTGTCAATAGGCTCCCGGCAGTACGTGCAGATCGGGGACTCAGGCATCGGAACTCCTCACGGTTCTTCCAGGGCCTAGCGCGTGCGGGGATTCTAGGCGCGGTGTATGCGTAAAGCAAACAACCGCATAAGGAGGTAGAGGCTGTTGCTATGGTTTGGTCGGCGCGGGTGAGGAAGGTGGATTGGCTGGATCGGCTGCAGTCGGCGCGGTGGGCACCGGCGCCGGAGAGGATTGAGTTGGCGTCGGGGTGTCCGAAGCCGGCGAAGGCGCCGCCGGAGCGGAGGCGGGCGGTTTGTCCAGGCCGATGGTTGAGGAGTAGTTCCGCTGTTTGGACATGATCGCCAGCGACAGCGAGGTGAGCATGAAGATCGTCGCCGCCACGGCGGTCAGCTTGCCTAGGAACGTGTTGGCGCCGCGCGCACCGAAGATGGTCTGGCTGGACCCGCCGAAGGCGGCCCCGATCTCCGCTCCCTTCCCGGATTGCAGGAGGATCACGCCGACCATGATGAAGGCGACCAGCACGTGGAGGATGATCAGGGCTGTGAACATGGCATGCTCCTACGCCTTAGCGGAACTGGCGACGGCGAGGATTCTAGCAAACTGGGGGGGATCGAGACAAGCTCCGCCGACGAGCGCGCCATCCACTTCGCGGATGGCGAGCAGCTCGCCGATGTTCTCTGGCGTCACGCTCCCTCCGTAGAGGATCGGCACGCGCTCGCCTGTCTCGTGCCTCCACCGCGCCGTGATCCGCGCTCGAATGTGCCGGTGCGCCTCACGGGCTTGCGTGGGCGTGGCGGGCTGGCCGGACCCGATCGCCCAGACCGGTTCATAGGCGATCACGACATCCGCGCCCTGGTCCTTGTCAACGTCCGTCAGCGCCTCCGTCAATTGAGCGGCCAGCACCGACCCCGTCTGATTGCGGGCGCGCTGGTCCCACGTCTCGCCGATGCAGAGGATGGGCCGCAATCCGTGGCGCAGCGCGGCCAGCACTTTCTTCCGTACAAGGGCGTCGGTCTCGCCAAAATAGCGGCGTCGTTCCGAATGGCCGACGATCACGTAGCGGCAGCCCAGATCTTTGAGCATCGGCGGCGAGACTTCCCCGGTGTACGCGCCGGCATCTTCCCAGTGCATGTCCTGCGCGGCTATCGAAACGGGAGGGGATCCCGGTCTGCTGGTCCCCCCTCCCGTGCCCTCGAAGAGCCCATGCGTCGTTAATGCCGATGCGACGGCTGAAAGGGCTGTGAACGGAGGAGCAATGACGATGGTGACGTTCGTGGGTGGAGACTTCTTCAGCAGATCAGCCAGGTGCTCGACGAGTCCCACGGCCTCCGGGATCGTCTTGTGCATCTTCCAGTTTCCGACGATCAGCCGCAGGCGTGGGGTCATGGGACTTCGTCGGGTGGATCAGGTCGGTTTGCTGGGCAGGGCAGCGATGCCCGGCAGGGCCTTGCCTTCCAGCAATTCGAGAGCGGCGCCGCCGCCGGTGGAGATGAAGGACATGCTCTCGGACACGCCTGCCTTGTGGACCGCCAGCGCCGTGTCTGCCCCGCCGACGATGGTCAACGCGTAGGCGTCGGCGACCGCGTGGGCGACCGCCATCGTGCCGCGCGCGTAGGCGTCGTTTTCGAAGAGTCCCATGGGGCCGTTCCAGAGGATGGTCTTGGCGTTGCCGAGCGCTTCCGTGAACAACTTGACGGAGGCCGGGCCAATGTCGAGGCCGTACCATCCCTTGGGAATCTCCTGTGACGTCACGATCTTGGTTTCTTCCCCGGGGCTGGGGCTGGTCGCCACGACGCAATCCACGGGCAGGTAGAACTTCACGCCCCGGCCGACCGCGTGCTCGTAGATCTCCTTGGCGAAGCTAAGCATCCCGTCCTCGACGAGCGAGTTGCCGACCTCAAGGCCCATGGCCTTGAGGAAGGTGAACGCCATGCCGCCTCCGATGATGACTTTGTTCACCTTTTTCCCGAGGTTTTCGATCACGCCGATCTTGCCGGACACCTTGGCTCCGCCCAGGATGGCCACGAAGGGGCGCATGGGGTCGGCCACGGCGCCTTCCAGGTACTCGATCTCCTTGCGCATGAGGAAGCCGGCCCCGGCCATGGGGAGGTATTTTGTGATGCCCGAGACGGAGGCGTGGTTGCGGTGGGCGGCTCCGAAGGCGTCGTTGACGTAGGCGTCGGCGAGGGAGGCCAGCGCCTTGGCGAACTGGTCGTCGTTCTGCTCTTCGCCGGCGTGGAATCGGAGATTCTCCAGCAGGAGCACGTCGCCCGGCTTCATCTTGTTCACCAGCGTTTCGGCTTGCGCGCCGATGCAGTCCTCCGCGAAGAGGACTTCTTTGCCGAGCAGGCGCTGGAGGCGGCGCGCGACCGGCGCCAGGCTCAGGCGTGGGTCCACTTTCCCCTTGGGACGCCCCAGGTGGGAGCACAGGATCACCCGCGCGCCTTCGTCCACTGCGTAGTTGATGGTCGGGAGGGTGCCCCGGATGCGGGTATCGTCCGTGATGTGACCGCTCTCGTCCAGCGGCACGTTGAAGTCCGCGCGGATGATGACGCGCTTTCCCCGGAGGGGCAGGTCCTCGATGGTGACTTTGTTCAGATGCATGCGGAGGGGACCGGTACGCTCAGCCGCGGGCGGCCATGTATTTGATGAGGTCGCGGACCCGACACGAGTAGCCCCACTCGTTGTCGTACCAGGCGATGACCTTCACCATGCGCTTGTCGAGCCCGGTGGTCAGCGGGGCGTCCACGATGGACGAGTGGGGATTCCCGTTCATGTCCACCGACACCACCGGATCCTCGGAATACTGGAGGATGCCCTGCAGGGGCCCCTGCGCGGCCGCGCGGAAGGCGGCGTTGACATCGGCGGCCGTCGCGTCACTCTCCAGTTCCGCTGTCAGGTCGATCATGGACACGTTCGGCGTCGGTACCCGGATGGCCATGCCGTCCAGCTTGCCCTTGAGCTGGGGCAGCACAAGGTGCAGGGCCCTGGCCGCGCCGGTGCTCGTGGGAACCATCGAGACGGCCGCCGCCCGAGCCCGGCGCAAGTCCTTGTGGGGCAGGTCCAGGAGCTGCTGGTCGTTCGTGTAGGAGTGGATCGTGGTCATGAGGCCATGCTTGATGCCAAACCGATCTAGCAAGACCTTGGCCACCGGCGCGAGACAGTTTGTCGTGCACGAGGCGTTGGAAACGACCTGGTGCGCCTTCGGATCGTAGTCCTTCTCGTTGACCCCCAGGACGAGCGTGACGTCTGCGTCCTTGGACGGCGCCGAGATGATGACCCGCTTGGCGCCGGCGGCGAGATGCTTGGCGGCGTCGTCCCGGTTCGTGAAACGGCCGGTGGACTCGATCACGTAGTCCACGCCGAGGCTGCGCCACGGGAGGTCCTTCGGGTCCCTGACGGCCAGGATCTTGATGGGCCGGCTGTCGACGATCAGGTAGTCGTCCTTGGCCTCGACGGGGACGTCCAGCACGCCGTGGATCGAATCGTACTTGAGCAGGTAGGCGAGGGTCTTGGCGTCGGTCAGGTCGTTGATCGCGACGAATTCCAGGGCCGGATCGCCCAGGGACGCGCGCAGCACGTTGCGTCCGATGCGCCCGAACCCGTTGATGCCGATGCGGATGGCCATGTTTTCTCTCTCATTTCCCTCTCCCCTGGAGGAAGAGGGCCAGGGTGAGGAGGGTTAATGATTTAGGGATTCGCATCTTATGCGAATGGTCCCACGGAGTCAATCCGACTTACGTCCCCATGTCCCACGACGCGAGGTACTTCTCCTGCTCCTTCGTGAGCCGGTCGATGGTCACTCCCATGGCGGCGAGCTTGAGCCGGGCGATTTCCTTATCGATGGCCGCTGGTACCGGGTAGACCTGGTTCTTCAGCGACCGGCCGTGCTTGACCAGGTATTCGACCGCCAGCGCCTGATTGGCAAAGCTCATGTCCATGACGCTGGAGGGGTGGCCCTCGGCCAGCGCCAGGTTCACGAGCCGTCCCTCGCCTAATAGATTAATCCGTCGGCCGTTCGGCAGGAGGAACTGCTCCACGCCCTCGCGGACCATCTTGCGCCGGCGGGCGAGCCGCTCCAGCGCTGGGATGTCGATCTCCACGTTGAAGTGGCCGGAGTTGCACACGATGGCGCCGTCCTTCATGGCCGCGAAGTGCTCCTTGCGGATCACCTTCAGGTTGCCGGTGACAGTGATGAAGAAGTCGCCGACCCGCGCGGCCTCCTCCATCGCCATGACACGGTGGCCGTCCATGACGGCCTCGAGGGCTTTCAGCGGGTCCACTTCCGTGATGACCACATCCGCACCCATGCCTTTGGTCCGCGAGGCGACGCCGCGCCCGCACCAGCCGTAGCCTGCGACCGGGCCATGCTCCGCAGCCGGATCACCCCCGTCGTGGTCTCCTCGGTCCCGCCGATGATGCGGGCGGTCTTCCGCTCGCTGTGCAGCGTGGACACGAGATCGCACCCGTCGTCCATGGTGATCGTGGGGTTGTGGCCGAGCGCGGCGAGGATGTGCTTGTAGTAGGTCTTCTTGTCTTCGCCCTTGATGGCGAAGGTCGGGATGTGATCGTGGGCCACCAGGGAGGCGGCCGCGTCGTCCTGCGTGCTCAGGGGGTTCGAGGCGCACAGCCGCGCCTCGGCGCCGCCGGCCTGCAGGGTCTGCATCAGGTTCGCTGTCTCGGTCGTCACGTGCAGGCAGGCGGCGATGCGGACCCCGCGCAGGGGGCGTTCCTTGGCGAACCGTTTCCGCACGAGCCGCAGCACCGGCATGGACTCCTCGGCCCACTCGATCCGCATCTGGCCCTGGTCGGCCAGTCTCAAGTCTTTCACGTCGTAGTCCACGGGTCGTCTCCTGGTCAGTAAATGGGGACAGATTGAAAAAGGAAAGTTACTTGCCCGCTTCCCGCCGCAAGACCTTCGCCAGATCGGTCTTCTCCCACGTGAACTCCGTCTCGTTGCGGCCGAAGTGTCCGTAGGCCGCCGTCTTCTTGTAGATCGGCCGTAGGAGCTTGAGGTGGTCGATGATCCCGCGAGGGGTCATGGGGAAGTGCTTGCGTACCAGCTTGTCAACCAGGTCGATGGAAACCTTCTCGGTGTTTTTCGTGTCGATCAAAATGGACACCGGCTCGGGCACGCCGATCGCGTATGCCAGCTGAATCTCGCACTTGTCGGCGAGGCCCGCGGCCACGATGTTCTTCGCGATGTACCGAGCCATGTACGACGCCGAGCGGTCCACCTTGCTGGGGTCCTTGCCCGAGAACGCGCCGCCGCCATGGCTGCCGACGCCGCCGTAGGTGTCCACGATGATCTTGCGCCCGGTGAGCCCCGTGTCGCCCATGGGGCCGCCCACCACGAACCGCCCGGTCGGATTGATGTGGTATTTCACGCTGAGGGGGTCGAAGATGTCCTTGGGCATGACGGGCTTGATCACGTATTCGATCACTTCCCGCTCGATCTTCTTGCTGGTGACGTCCGGGCTGTGCTGGGTGGAGACGACGATCGTGTCCACCCGGACGGGCCGGCCATTCCGGTATTCGACCGTCACCTGGGACTTGCCGTCGGGGCGGATCCACGGGAGGAGGCTCTTTTTCCGGACTTCGGCCAGCCGCCGGGTCAGGCGATGCGCGAGCACAATGGGCATGGGCATCAGCTCGGGCGTTTCGTTCGTCGCGTAGCCGAACATCAATCCCTGGTCGCCCGCGCCGCCCGAGTCCACGCCGACGGCGATGTCAGGGGATTGGTTGTGGATCGAGGTGATGACGGAGCAGGTGTGGTAATCAAAGCCCCAGGTGGCGTCGGCGTACCCGATCTGCCGGATCGTCTCGCGGATGATGTCGGGAATCTCGACATAGGCCTTGGTGGAGATCTCGCCGGCGACGAACGCGATGCCGGTGGTCAGGATCGTCTCGCAGGCGACCCGGCAGCGCTTATCTTGGGCGATGATCGCATCCAGAATGCCATCCGAAATCTGGTCCGCAATCTTGTCGGGATGGCCTTCGGTGACGGATTCGGACGTGAACAGGTAGTTGTGTCGGCTCATTATTCGGAGTCCCTCATTGTGGTTTGCTGCCTGAGAGTCTGAGTCCGGGCACGGACGGATTCGGCCCTGAGAGTAGCGAGTGAAGTCCACGGTTGTCAAGGAGAAATCTTGACAGTCCCTGCACGCGCCTTGTAGGATTGAATAGCCGCGATCAACGCTCAAGCCACGAACCCCATGGATGCCATTACGAAACGGACCGAGGATGCGAAGTCGTTCAGTTTCAAGGAATTCGGCGACGCCCTCGTCGAGTTTTTCAGCTCGCTGAAACTGGCGATTTTCCTGATGATCACCCTGGCCATTCTCTCGACGGTGGGGACGGTCATCCAACAGGGCGAGCGGCCTGAGGTCTACATCAAGGAGTACGGGGAGAACGCCTACTGGTGGTTCGTCAAGCTGGGGTTCGTTGACATCTATCATACCTGGTACTTCTCGACCGTTCTGGTCCTGCTCTGCATCAACTCCCTGACCTGTTTCCACCAGCGGTTCCCGGCGATCTGGCGCTCGATCCGGCAGGATAAGGTCAACGTCACGGCATCGTTCATCCAGAACCTGAAGCGATCCGCGACGGTGGACCTGCCGGACGAACGGCCCAAGGTCGCCGAGGCGTTGGGCTTGGCGTTCGCCGAACGGGGCTATCGTGTGCTGGTCAACAAGGCCGAGACCGAGACGACCCTCTACGCGACGAAAGGCATCATGGGTCGGGTCGCCGCCCATGTGGCCCACCTCAGCGTGACGGTCATCGTGGCGGGCGGGCTCATCGGTAACATCCTGGGCTTCCGCGACTTCGGCGTCTGCCTCGAAGGGGAGACCTATCACGTCCCGCAGGGGAACTTTGACCTGCACGTGGACAAGTTCTGGCTCGACTACTACGACAACGGCGCGGTCAAGTCCTACAACAGCACCCTCACGGTCCTCGAGAACGGGGAGAAGCAGGTCACCAAGACGATCACCGTCAACGACCCGCTGGTCTATAAGGGCATCTGGTTCTATCAGTCCAGCTATGGCGACTCCTGGGACCGCGTCGAAAAGGCGCGGATCGTGGTGCGGGAAAAGGCCACGGACAAGGTCGTCGGCGAGGCAATCCTGGACTGGCGTAAGGAGTCCGAGCTGAAAAATCTGGGGCTCAAGCTCCAGTTGACGGATTTCGTGGCGGACTTCGGGTTCGACGCCAAGGACCGTCGCGTCTATTCGAAGACGGTCGAGCACGAGAACCCGGCTATCAAGCTGGCCATCACGGAATACGATCGGCAGCTCGCGGCACCGTGGATCTTCTATAATTATCCCGACCTGTTCGAGATCCAGGGGTCCAAGTACAAGTTCGAGCTGACTGGCTACCTGACGAAAAAGTTCACCGGCTTGCAGATCGCCAAGGACCCGGGCGTGATCATCGTGTGGGTTGGCTCCACCCTGCTGGTTGTGGGAGTGATGCTGTCGGCATTCATCTTTCACCGGCGGGTATGGGCCAAAGTGGTCTCCGAGCCGCACGGCGTGACGGTCTACCTGGGCGGGACGGCCTACAAAGGGCAGATCGACTTCGATCGCGAGTTTCAACGGATCAGTGAGCGTCTCAAGACGCTGCGACATCCAACAGCCTAAGCTATAATGAGGAGAAGCTATGTTTCGATCGCTGTTTCTCTTTGATGTGACGTTTTGGCTCTACCTGGCGGCGGTAGGGCTCTACTTCGGCTACCTCGCGGCGTCGAAGAAGGCCCTGCGCCCGGCGTATGCCGGGCATCCGGCGTCCTCCGAGGAAGACGACGGCTGGGCGCAGCCGCTCGGACAGCTCGCGACCTGGGTCACCTTCTTCGGGCTTCTGATGAACGGCCTGGCCTTGGGGATGAGAGCCTACGAGCGCATGCAGCTGTCCGGCACGTTCGCGCCCTGGTCCAACCAGTTCGAGGCGATGTCATACGTCTCCTTCGCGATCATCGCAGGCTACCTGTTCCTGGAGCTCAAATACGGGATCAAGGCCATCGGGGCCTTCGTCGTGTCGGTCGGGTTCATCGCGATGGGCGCCGCGTCGCTCCTGCCGTACCGCTATCAGGTCGCGGAGCCGCTGGTGCCGGCGTTGAACAGCTATTGGATCTACATCCACGTCTCCATTACGCTGACCAGCTACGCGGCGTTCGCGATGGCGGGCGGCCTCGGCATGATGTACCTGCTCAAGGAGCGCGCGGAGCACCGGGGACGCCGGGGCACGATCTACGATACGTTTCCGAGCCTGGAGAAGATCGACGAGCTCGGCTACAAGTCGGTCATGATCGGATTCCCGCTGCTGGCTTTCGGGGTCATTTTGGGCGCGATGTGGGCCAACTACGCGTGGGGCGGGTACTGGTCCTGGGATCCCAAGGAGACATGGTCGCTGATCGTGTGGCTGATTTACGGCGCCTACATCCATGCTCGCATGAACCGGGGCTGGGAAGGCCATCGCGCCGCGCTCTATCAGGTCTTCGGCTTCGGCATGGTCATCTTCTGCTTCTGGGGCGTCAACTTCCTGCTGTCGGGGCTGCACGCCTATGCCTGATCAGGACGTCGCACTCAGTAGCACGAGCGCGGCGTCTGCCCGGTCCAGGCCGACGGCGCGCCGCCGGCTGATCGTGATCCTCGGCGGGCTCGCCATCCTCGTGTTCGCATTCGGCGTGGTCTGGCTGCAGAGCTCCAAGTACGAGCCGCTCGTCGTCGGCATGACGGCGCCCGACTTCAGCCTGCCGGATCTGCAGGGAAAGACCCAGCGGCTGACGGACTATCGCGGCAAGGTCGTCTTCCTGAACTTCTGGGCCACCTGGTGCAAGCCCTGCAAGGAAGAGATGCCCTCGATGCAGGTGCTCTGGGACAACCTCAAGAACCGGGACTTCATGATGCTGGCCGTCAGCATGGACCGGGTCACGACGACGAAAGACATCCCGTCCTTCGTCGAGACCCTGAAGTTGTCCTTCCCGATCCTGACGGACTCCTGGGGGCAGACCGACAAGCGCTACAAGCTGATGGGCGTGCCGGAGACCTATATCATTGATCAGAGCGGCGTGCTCCGCGAGAAAGTTATCGGGCCGCGTGACTGGACGAGGCGCGAGAGCATCGAAACCATCGTGCAACTGCTGCAGAAACAGTCCAAGTCCGTCAAGGCTGACTAAGCCCGTTCCCATGTCCATCCCGACTGCCGTGCTGCTGGCGCTGGTCTTCTCGGCCGGACTCTTCGGGTGCGACGACGTGCCTGACAACGAGCTCACGGGGGACCACGTCGCGGCTCCGGCTGCGCCTGTGCTCACCGAGGCGCCCCGGGTCGGCCACTTGGCGCCGGACTTCGTGCTGAATACGCTCGATGGCCGGGAAGTGCGCCTCTCCGACTATCGCGGGCATGTCGTCTTTGTGAACTTCTGGGCGACGTGGTGCGGGCCGTGCAAGGTCGAGATGCCGGCGATGGAGCGCCTCTACCGCGAGTATCGCCGCCAGGGGTTTGCGATCCTGGCGGTCTCCACGGACCCGGAAGGACCGGCTGTGACGAGACCCTACCGGGATGCCTTGGGGCTAACCTTCACCATCGCCCACGACCCGGACGCAGTGGTGATGCGCCTGTACGGGGTACGGACGCTGCCCGTCACGTTCCTGGTCGATCGCGAGGGTGTGATCACGCACCAGATCTTCGGCGCGCGTGACTGGCAGGACACTGAAGCCCGCGACGGCATCCGGAGGCTGCTACAATTTCGTTGAGATGTTCCAGCAGGCCCCCGACATCACCCTCGTCATTGCTTTCGCGGCGGGCTTTCTCTCGTTCGTATCCCCCTGCGTGCTCCCGCTGGTGCCGTCGTACCTCATCTATATCACCGGCCTGACCCTTGAGGAGCTGACCAATCAGACAGATCGGAGTCGGGTGCGCGCGACCATCATCTTGAACTCCCTGTTTTTTATCCTGGGTCTGACCGCTGTGTTCGTCGCCTTCGGCGCCTCGGCCAGTCTGATCGGGCACTTGCTGTTCACCTACCAGGATTTCATGCGGAAGGCGGGTGGAATCCTGATCGTGATATTCGGGTTGTACGTCATGGGGGTGCTGAAGCTGAATTTCCTCCTGACCGAGAAGCGCATCCACCTGCAGAGCCGGCCGGCCGGCTACATCGGTTCGTTGCTCGTCGGCATGGCGTTCGCCGCAGGGTGGACTCCATGTGTGGGACCGATTCTCGGGACCATTCTCATGCTTGCCGGGACCAGCGATTCGATGATGACTGGCGTGAAGCTCCTGTCCAGTTATTCCCTGGGCATCGGGCTGCCCCTCTTCGCCATCGCCCTTTCCTTGGACCCCTTCCTCCACTACTTCAAGCGAATCCGCCACTACATGTACGGCATCTCCGTCGTCAGCGGGGTCTTTCTCGTCCTCGTCGGAGTCATGCTCTACACGAACAGCTTGGCGCTCATCACCGGCGAGCTGGAACGTCGCGGGATCGGCTGGTATTACTGAGTGTACGACGCGATCGTCGTGGGGCTGGGACCGGCTGGCGCCGTCACCGCGGCCGAGCTGGCGCGGGCCGGTCTCTCGGTATTGGGGCTGGAATGGAAGGCGGTGCCCCGCTATAAGGTATGCGGCGGAGGCCTTTCCGCTCGCATCGATCGTCTGCTGGAGCCCGATTTCCACCCGCTGATCGAGGACACCATCCATGCCGTGCGGTTCCGGTTCGCCGGGACCGAGTCGTTCGAGGTCGTATCCCGCGAGCCGATCGCCTTTATGGTGATGCGCGACCGCTTCGACGCCCATCTGGTGCGCAAAGCGGAAGCTCGCGGAGTCCGCATCTTGGACAATGAACGGGTGGTGTCTGTCTCGGAAGGTGCGGACGGCGTGGCGGTGACGACGGCGCGGGGCTGGTATCGGGCCAGGATCGTGGTGGGCGCCGACGGTGCGAACAGCGTCGTCGCCCGGTCTCTGTTTGCCGGTCGCCGCGGGCGTTTGTGGGGCGCGCTCGAAGGCGAGGTCGCTGTTCCCCGGATTCCGTCCAGTCTGGGAGCTGGCGCAATCGCGCTGGACATCGGAGTCGTGCCATGGGGCTACGCGTGGGTCTTCCCGAAAGAGGGGCGGCTGTCTGTGGGAGTCGCGGGGCTTCACGGGCGGGAGAGAAATCCGAAGGGATGCTACGATCGCTTCGTCCAAGGAGAGCCTACCCTCACGGGGATCGAGGTCCCGCGCGGGCTCGGACATCCGATTCCGCTCTATGGAGGCAGGCCCGCCGAGCGGATGCCGCTGGCCACGAAGCGGGCCGTCCTGGTTGGCGACGCAGCACACCTCGTGGATCCGGTGTTGGGGGAGGGGATCTATTACGCGATCCTCAGCGGCCGGATGGCGGCGGTGAGCATCGTGGACCATCTGCACGGGCTGACACCGGACCTGACGGCGTACGACGCGGAGGTCGCCCGCGAGATCTATCCCGAGTTTCGAGTGGCGGCTCGGATGGCCTGGGCGGTGTATACCTTCCCTCGCATCATGCACCAGGCGCTTCGGCGCGGGCCTGAAGTCGTGCGCCTTTACTACGACGTCCTCAAGGGACGCGAGACCTACCAGAGTTTCTTCGCGAAAATCAGGGGCAAGGCGGAGGCCTTCTTCGCGCGCCTCGTGCGGGAGAAGGCTGCGTCGGTTTTCAGCAGAGGATGTTCAGGCCGCAGTCGATGATGGCCGGCGTGTGACCGTAGCCGTTCGCGCCGGCCGGGAGAATGTCCGCGGGGTTCATGGACAACGACCGGGTTGGGGGCAGGGGCGGCAAAGGAGCCGGCAGTGACGCCTTGGACGGCAGCGAGGGGGCGTCTGCCGTTGCCAGCATCGAAGCGGCCTTGCCGTTCAGCGAAGCCAGCAGCGCCTGGCCGTCTTTCCGGACCTTGGCCTTGGGGTATTGGGTCAGCAAGACGGTCAAGTGTTCGACCGCGCGTTCCGGCGCGCCGATGTCCTTGTAGGTCTTGGCCAGGTAGTAGTGGGCTTCAGCCGAATCTTCCAGGTCGGCGTACAGGGCGAGCACACGCTCGAACCGATGCAGGGCAGCGAGGTACGCGGCCTGGCGATAGTAGTGCTTGCCCACGTAGATCTCGTAGGCGGCGAGGTGCTCGCGGCCTTCCTGGATCTTCGCGTGGGCGTCCAGTTCGTACGCGCTGCCCGGATACTCCTTCAAGAGCTTCTCCATCGCGTCAATGGTCTGGCGGACGTGCTCCGGATCACGGTCCAGGGCCGTGACCTGCTTGTAATGACTGAGCCCCAGGCGGTACTGGGCGTACGGCGCCAGCATGTGCGCCTTGTGGAGATCCAGGAAGTGCTGGTACTCGACCGCGGCCTCGGCATAGTCTTCTTTCTCGAAGAACGCTTCGGCCCGCTTCATGATGACGTGCGGGTCGTAGTTGCGCTCGAGGGGGTCGGTCTTCAAAACCTGCTCGTCGGCGTCGGTCGCAGGGATCGCTGCATCCTTGGACTGCGGAGCCTTGGACGTGCTGGAGCAACTGGCGAGAAGGAGGCCGACCAGCACGGTTGCGGCGAGGGGTACGTAAACGCGCATACGGGGAAACCTAATATCAGACAACCATGTCGAAATCAAGCATAAATTGACACCCTGTAAGGCTGATTCCTATAATCTCCTGTCCTTGATGCATGGAAAGACCCTATGACCCTACGGTCGCGGATCGTTGGCACAGGCGGGTATGTCCCGCTCCGTGTTGTCTCGAACACTGAGCTGGCCCGCCTGACGGGGATGAGTCCGTCGGCTATTTACCGGAGGACCGGCATCAAAGAGCGCCGGTGGGCCGGGCCGGATGAGGCGACGTCTCACCTCACGCAGCGGGCCGCCCTGGCCGCGCTGGAAGCGGCCGGTGTGCCACCGCACGCGCTCGATGTGATCATCCTGTCCACGACGTCGCCTGATACGCCGATGCCCGCGTCGGCCTGCCACGTGCAACGGTTACTGGGCGCAAAGCAGGCTTTTGCCTTCGACCTCGCGGCGTCCTGTTCAGGGTTTCTCTATGCGTTGTCGGTCGGGGATCACATGATCCGGCTGGGCCAGGCAAGTCGGGTCCTGGTCGCCGCGGCAGAAGTGAAGTCGCGCTTCCTCAATTATAAGGAGCCCAGCACGGCGATCCTCTTCGGGGACGGAGCGGGGGCCGCGGTCTTGGCGCCTGGTGATGGACGCCATGGGGTCTTGTCGGTCTCGTTGCGGTCGGATGGCTCCCATGCGGAGTTGATCCAGATCCGCGCGGGCGGCTCCAGGATGCCTCCGTCTGAGAAGACGGTGGCCGAAGGACTCCATGCGATCCACATGCGGGGCCCCAGCCTGTTTCGCGTGGCGGTGCGCCGTCTGGAGATGGCCGTGACGGAGACCTTGCGGGAACATGGAGTCGCCGTTCCCGACGTCCGCTGCTTCATCTTTCATCAGGCCAACGGGCGGCTGCTGGAGAGGGTGAGGGAGCGGCTCGGCATCGAGTCGTCGCGCACGTTCAGTCTGATTGAACGGTACGGGAATACCTCCTCATCGTCGTTGCCGCTGACGCTGGATGCCGCGGTTCGGGCGGGCAAGATCAGAGCGGGCGATCTGGTCTGTCTCGCCACGATCGGCGGCGGCCTCACCTGGGCCACCGCCTTGATCAGGTGGTAGCGGGTTCCTTGACGGGGGCGGGCTCACTGGCTTTCTCGCTGGATTTTTCAGCGCCCTTTTCCGCAAGCTTTTCGGCCGCAGCTTTCTCGGCGGCGGCCTTTTCCGCAGCGGCTTTACTGATACGCTTCGTGCGGCTTTCCTTGAGGATGGGCAGGATGCGAGCTCGCAGGGCCTCCTGAATTTCCTCCGGCGGGCGCCGGGCGTCCACGATCTGGAAGCCGAACTCCTCGGCCATCTTGTCGGACTCCTCGATGATCATGCCCTGGTATTTCTTGAAACTGTCGTAGAGGTCTGCCCCCAGCCGCATGTCCATGCCGGATTCCCAGTAGGTCATGCCCTTGGATTCGATGACCCGGAGCGCCAGCGTGTCCGCGTCAATCCGGAGATAGCAGGCGAGATCCGGCACGATCGCGAAACCGAAGACGCCGCGGATCCACTCGCGGTCGCACCCACGGACGACGTTACGGGCGAAGGCGGTGTAGATGTAGCGATCGGAGAGGACCACGAAGCCCGAGCGCAACGCCGGAATGATTTGGTGTTCCAGCCGGTCCGCAAAGTCTGTGGCGTATAGCAGGCTGTAGCTCCAGGGGTCCAGGATGTTGCCCTGCTTGGCGCTCGTGATGGCCTTCGACATGAGCTCCGAGCGGGTCCATCCGGTGGTGAGGACCCCGTAGCCCTGCACCTCCAGCCACTCCTGGATTGATTCGATGTGGGTCGAGCGCCCGACGCCGTCCGGGCCCTCAATGGCGATCAGCTTCCCTTTCAGCCCCTTCAGACTCTGGTATGGTAAACCTTCGCCAAAATAGCGCTTCTCGCTTTGCATGCGAACCCCGTTTCGGTTTGTAGGAAGCCAGAGTCTTCGAGACGATCTCGCGGACCTGCTCCTGTTGCTCGTCGATTTCCAGCGTGGCGTCCATGACAGTCAGGCCGAATTCGTCCACGATCTTGTCGTACTCATTCAACACCCGCGACTGAAAGATCTTGAAGCTTTCCACGATATTCGTGCTCAGCCCGAGGTCCATCCCGGCCTCGTAGTACTTCAGCTCCGCGCGCGTGCCTTCAAGGAGGCGCGACAGGGAAACTTCGATCGGCACGCGGAAGTAGAAGGCCAGATCGGGCTTGACAGCGAAGCTGTACAGGTGGCGCACCCAACTATGCGAGACACCCCGTACCGCGTCTCGTGCGAAGGCTGTGTACATGTAGCGGTCGGCCAGGACGATCATGCCGGCCTTGAGCGGGGGCAGGATCTGATGGTACAGGCGGTTGGCAAAATCGGTCGCGTGCAAAAGGCTGAATGTCAGCGGCGTCAGGACCTTCGTCTTCTTGCCGCGCCGGGTTGTCTCCTTGACCAACTCAGAGGAGTTCCATTCAGTAAAGAAGACGTTGTTGCCCTGAGAGTCCAGCCACTTGCGCATCAGGCTGAGCTGGGTGCTCTTGCCCGAGCCGTCGATCCCTTCCACGACGATGAGCTTGCCCGGATAAGGGTGCGGCACGGTGAACGGAGCTTTGGCCGGCGTGGTCATGCGTCGAATTCCCCGGGCGCGGTCGCTTTCGTCAATCGGATGGCTCGATCGAGTCCCTGAGCCAGCAGTTCCTTGCGGTCGCGTGCCGCCCAGAGCTCCAGCGCCGCATCATCGGTGGCCGTGAGGTCGATCTCCAAGGCCTCTGGGGTGGCAGTGCAGCGCATTGATTGTATGACACCGAAGTGGCTCCGGTCCAGAGCATCGGTAAGGCGGAGGATCCCTCCAAGAACTGTCAATGTTTCCAGATGCTTAGCATCAAGGTCTTTAAGGTTTCGATGATCATCCTCGGGGAGCGCCCGGCGGTGGTAGCGGGCCACGTTCGCGATCATCTCGATCTCGTCGACCGTGAACCCGGCCAGGTCGCTGTTCTTGATGACGTAGTAGGTATGCTTGTGATGCTGGCGTGAGTTGATGAGATAGCCGATGTCGTGCAGGATCGCAGCGTACTCCAGCCATTCCCGCTCCCGCTCACCCATCTTATGGATGGATGCCGTCTGATCGAAAAGTTGGAGACAGAGCTTCGCGACGTGATGCGCGTGGACGGCGTCGTATTGGCAGCTTCGGGCCAGGTGCATGACGTTCCGACGCCGGACGTTAGGGATGTCCTGCTCCGCCTGGATTCCGTCTCGATGGCGCGCGATAAAGTCGTAGAGGAGACCCTCCCGGATTGCCTTGTCGCTGACGGTCAGCTCGCCGATGTCCAGCCGCTCCATGATGGTGCGGAGCACGATGGTGGCCGGCAACAACAGATCGGCCCGTTTCGGGTCGAGACCGGGAATCTCGTTCCGGCGTTTGGGCGACATCTCGCGCAAGAGTTTTTCAACTGCCATGATGTCCTTGAGGGAGAACCGCGCCAAGTTGAGCTGGGGAAGGGGCCGCCCCGTCTTCTGCAGGTGCATGACCTCTGCCAGGTTGCTGATCATGCCGGAAGTGCCGACTAGCTCGTCGAATCCGACCTTTTCGAAACGTGGCAGCGCGGGCTTGAGTTCGGTCTCCACGGCCTTTTCCAGCCGTTTCAAGGCGTCAGAGGACGATGGGTTTTTCTTCAAATAGAGATCGTTGATCCGGATCGCACCGAGCTTGAGACTGGCTGTGTGAAGCGGCTTGGTTCGGTTGCCCACGATCAGCTCGACGGAGCCGCCGCCGATATCCACGATCAGTACATTGCGGTCGCCGAAATCCATGCTCTGTCGGACGCCTAGATAGATCAGACGAGCTTCTTCCAGGCCCGTGACCACGCGGACACGGATGCCCGTTTCCCGCTCGATGGCCTCGATCAGGTCGCCGCCGTTGGCCGCTTCGCGGACAGCGCTGGTAGCGACAGCCTCGACTCGCGTGAAGCCGCGGTTGCGAGCCAGGGTGGTGAAGGTCCGAACCACCTCGATCCCCTTGGCGATGGCGTCAGGCGAGAACTGCCCGGTTTGGAAGGTCTCCTCACCCAGGCGTGGCACATCCTTGATCCGGTCCAGAATCTTGTAAGAGAGGTCCGGCTGGATCTCCGTCAGGACCATGTGGATGGAGTTGCTGCCGATATCGAGGAGGGCGAGTTTCAGCATACATCAATGCACCCATTCTCCCACAGTTGGGAGAGAGACGCCAAGGCGTAGACGCGGTCGTCGGGATAACCTATAATTGGCGCATGAACAAGTACGCCTTGTTTGGCGGAGCAGCGTTGCTCCTTACGGGTGCGCTCGCTGGCTGTACATTGCCCGCTCCGCCCTCGCGGATCCTCTACCAGCAAGACCGTACGTTCGTTCAACTGGAAACTGATCCGTCGGCCGGTGGGATGGACGCAATGGGATGGAACACGCACCCCGCCATACTTAAGCCGGCACAGGTTGCCATGCTCCTGCGCAGTGTCCGGATCAGGAACGGCCAGGGATTGTTGCCGGTCTTCACCGACGAAGAACTGGCCTTGCTGGCACCGGTTCTGGCTGACGGACTCACACAGGCTGGCGCCGCGGAACGCCTCAGCTTCGTGCTGTGGAGCCCTCAACCGGAACGCCGCTATGCGCCGATATCCGGTCACGTTGCGATTCGAGGTCCGTATCTCCGGTTTGGATTGACGACTCACCCACTGGCCAGTTGGCAGGACCCCGCAAATCCGCCCCCAGGCAGTCTCTTCGAGCTTGATTTCCAACCGGCGGTCTTTGTGAAACCTGGAAGCGATGAGGAACGAAAGGGGAGTCACAAGATGCGTCCCCTCATTCAGATCGACTACCACGGATATCTGGCCTCTGAGTCCGGCAAAGGAAAACCACAGACTGCGCCGAGCCGGTGACTGGGGACAAAGAGAGCGTCCTTACTTGCGGGGAAGGCAGCCGACTCAGTGGGCCCATTTGATCGAACAGCCGATCGCGTGAGTCTTGGCGTCGGTCGGAGCGGACCCTTGCAGGAGGGCTTCCAGTGCCTCCCTCAGATAATGGCGCGTCACGGCCGACGGGTCCTGCCAGTTGTCGTCGATCTTCCCCGTGTAACGGAGGCGTCGCTCCCGGTCAAAAACGAAGAGGTGGGGAGTATGGGTGGCCCCATAGGCCTGCGCGACCGTCTGAGTCGCGTCGCGGAGGTATGGGAAGTTGAAGCTTTTGGCCGTGGCGCGCGCGACCATCCGCTCGAAGCTGTCTTCCGGGTAGTTCCTGTCGTCGTTCGAATTGATGGCGACGAACTGCACTCCACGGTCTCGATAGTCCCGCTGGATGGCGACCATCCGATCTTCGTAAGCTTGAACATACGGACAGTGGTTGCAACTGAAGATTACCACGAGGACCGGTTTGTCGGCGAACGTCTCCAGGCTGTAGGTGCGGCCGTCCACGCTCGGCAGGTTGAATGCTGGTGCGCGGTCGTCAAGCTGTAAGGCGCCCATAGCCATACTTTAGCCGGACTCTGGCGGCATGGCAAGGCTTGACTCGACCTGCCGCGGAGAATATTCTGCGGCCATGCCGAATCCGCGCTATTGGTTGATGAAGTCAGAGCCTACCGCCTTTGGCTTTGGCGACCTGGTGAAGTCGAAGAACTCGACTAACCACTGGGATGGGGTGCGGAACTACCAGGCGCGCAACTTCATGCGGGAGATGCGGGCAGGCGACAAGGTGCTCTTCTATCATAGCAACTGCGACCCGCCGGCCGTGGTGGGTCTCGCGGAAGTCGTACGGGAGGCGTACCCCGACCCTACCCAGTTCGATCCGAAGAACATCCACTATGACCCCCAAGCAACGCGTGAGAAGCCGATCTGGGACATGGTGGACTTGCGAGCGATCAAGCCGCTCCGCAAGCCTGTGCCCCTGGATGCCTTGCGCAAGACCAAAGGGCTTGAGAAGATGCCTTTGTTGCGCCGGGCAACCCGGCTCTCAGTGATGCCGGTGACGCCCAAGGAGTGGGAGATCATCGTGAAACTTGGCGGCTGAGGCGCCGCGTTCGTTAAACGTAATTCGTTAAGCGTTAAACGGTGGAGTCTCCCCCTCCCTTGGACTCACGTATAACGATTAACGTTTAACGCTGTACGATCAGGGTTCAGGGTTGCGGACGGTGAGGATCGTGTCGGCCAAGGCCTTGAGGCTGGGGCGCTCGGCGTCGTCCAGGGACAGGGCGATATGGCTCTCGTCGCCGTGCGACAGACGCAGGCTCAGGAACTGTTCGGTCTTGTTCGTCTCCTTGTTCTCCCACTGCCCGTCGATGACCTGGACTTTGTCGATGGCCTTGATGGCAACCGCATCATAGCGGAAGTATTCTTCTCCAACGACACAGTCGAAGAGGTGATTGCCTGCTGTGACGATCAGCAGATTGAACGCGCCTTGATCCTCGTAGCCATTCGGGATGTGCTCGTTGACATGGAAGGCCTTGATCGCGCGGCCCTTGACGGCTTCCCGGACATGCTCGACCACGAAATCGAGGGGGATGTCCCTGTAGTTCTTATCTGTGAGGACTTCTTTCAGCCTGGCGATCAAATCGTTTTCCACGTCAATTCTCCTTGCGTACAGGTTGGGCGTTGAACGGCTCACACTGTAACAGGGGTGTCCGCTCTCTGGCAAGCGGGTTTGCAAAGCACGCGACGATTTTTTAGAATGAGGAAGATTCTCGCGGGAGGACGCATTCCGCGCTTCTTGGGCCCAGTGCAAACAATCTGGAGAAAGGACATACCGATGATAGGGTGGAGTGTGCTGAGATGGATTGGGGGAGCGGTAGCGGCCGCAGGGCTCTTGTGTCTGACCCCGGCCTCGCCTGGCGCGATCGTGGTGGATCTGAATCCCACTGCCTTGAAGCAAGCGATTGAGGACGGCAAAAAGATGAGTGACGAAGACCTGAAGACGATCCCCACACGATTTGGAGCCAACCTCAAAGAGGACCTTTGCGGGGGAGGCGGAGAGATCAGAACCAAGACAGTCACGCTCAACCGCTTGGGAGGTGCGATCGCTCGGAACCCTGAGCAAGCCGAACAGGACAAGGCGAAGATTGACGAGCAGATTCAAAAAATCCTGGACTCGAAAGTGTTGCGAATCGCATTCGATTTTTGTGGCGACACCGCTGACTTTGCCGAGGGTTCAACCGCGACGCTAGAACAAGGCGGGAAGATGATCAAAGGGGAGATGGCCAAGCCGGACAGGGCCAAGAAGAACGAGAAGGGACCGGCCTATCGTGGAAAGATTGTGGCATCGTTCCCGTATTCGTCCTTTGACCCGAATGCCGCTACGAAGATAACACTGTACCCTCCGGTGGGTGACGCGATGACCTGGGAGGTGGACCTCTCTAAGATCAAGTGACCCCGTGGGGTCATTCTGAGCCCTTCGCTTGTCATGCTGAGCGAAGCGAAGCATCTCAGTTGTTCGCTCAGGACAGGCTCCGCGAAGAATCTAGACCCTTCGCGCTGCTCAGGGTGACAGGCGGTTCGCTCTCAACCAGGCCCAACGTGTACAGATGGTAGTACAAGCCTTTCCTGTCGAGGAGGATGGCGTGCGTGCCCTCTTCGACGAGCCGGCCCTTGTCCAGCACGAGGATCCGGTCGGCCTTCTGGATTGTGCTGAGCCGGTGCGCGACCACGAACGTCGTCCGTCCCTTCATCAGGCGGTCCAGCGCGTCCTGCACCAGTGCCTCCGATTCGTTGTCCAGCGACGAGGTGGCCTCGTCCAGGATGAGGATCCGCGGGTCCTTGAGCACGGCCCGCGCAATGGCGATCCGCTGGCGCTGTCCACCCGAGAGGTTGACGCCCTTTTCCCCCACAAGAGTGTCGTAGCCATCCGGGAAGGCGGTGATGAAGTCGTGCGCGTTGGCCGCCCGGGCGGCGGCCACGATCTCCTCGTCGCTGGCGGAGACCCGTCCGTAGCGGATGTTGTCCCGGATGGTGCCGCCGAAGAGGTGCATCTCCTGCGGCACCAACGCGATCTGCTGGTAGAGGCTCTGCAGGGTGACGGACTTGAGGTCATAGTCGTCGATGGTGACGACGCCAGCCACCGGGTCGTAGAAGCGGTGGATGAGATTAATCAAGGTGGTCTTTCCGGATCCCGACGGCCCGACGACCGCAACCATTTCCCCCGGCCGGATCTTAAAAGTAAGGTCCGAGAGCACCGTCGTGTGCCCGTCGTAGGAGAAGCTGACACCCTCCATGGCAACGTAGCCCCGCACGGGCGGCAACGGCCGGGCGTTGGGCGCGTCGGTCACGTCGGGCCGCGTGTCTAGGATCTCGAACACGCGCGCAAGCGCGCCTTGGGCTTCCTTGACGTGGGAGAAGAGGCGTGCGAAGGTCCCGAAGGGTCCGATCAGTAGGCCGGCATAGAGCACGAACGCGATCAGGTCCCCCGGGCTCATCGTCCCGCGGATGACCTGGGACCCGCCGTACCAGAGGACTGCCGCCGCGGCGGCGAAGGTGGCGAAGGTGATCGTCGGCACGAAGATCGCCATGATCCGCGCCCGCCTGAGGACGATGTCCAGGGTGCGGTGAACCTGCGTGCCGAACCGGGCCCGCTCGTAATCTTCCCGTACGAAGGACTTGACGATGCGGATGCCGGAAAGCACCTCCTCCAGAATCGTCGAGGCGCGCGCGGTCTCGTCCTGGATGCCAGTGGAAAGCGCCTTGAGTCGCCGGCCGAAGAAGCGGGCGATCAGCACGATGGCCGGGAGGAGGAGCAGAATCAGCAGGCACAAACGCCAGTTCATGACAAACAGGATGGCGAGCCCGCCGACCAGCGTCACGACCTGTTTCGCGAGGTCGATCGGGACTTCCGTCAGGGCGGTCTGCAGCGCGCCCACGTCGTTCATGAGCCGCGATATCAGTTCGCCGGTCCGACGTCGCGCAAAAAATCCCAGAGAGAGACTCTGCAGGTGAGTGAAGAGGTGCGTCCGGAAGTCGGCCATGATGCGCTGGCCGGCCGAGGCCGTCAGGTAACTGTGGCCCATGATGAGGAGCCCTTGGAGGAGGAACAGCCCGCCCAGTTCGGCGATGGCGGTGTTCAGCGCGGCGGCATCTCTCTGGACGAGGACCGTGTCCACGAGCCGCCGGATGACCCAGAGCATGCTGAGGTTGATGCCGGCCGCGCCCATGACGAGCAGCGCGGCCGCAGCCATGCGGAGGCGGTACGGCCGGAGATAGGGAAGGAGCCGACCGAACGGGGCTAGGCGGGGCATGGGGGTGTGCGTGACCGGACGAACGCCCCCTCGCCGTCAGGCGAGGATGATCGACTCGATCAGGTGCTTATTGAGGCAGACGAACTCCACAGGGTCCGTGGTGTTCTCGATCCTGACGTCGGTGAGATTCAGGAACATGTACTTCTCGTCGTTGAAATAATCGGACACCCGGTTGCGCATGGCCGGCAGAAGGATATCCCCGATGTAAGTCGTATGGATTGTCCGGACTTTGATGCGGACCTTCTTGCCTTCTGTTGGCATGACCGTGCCTCCTTACGACGGACGCGCTGCTTAGGACCGACGGCGAGCGAATTTCATGCGCCGGCGGAGCTTCCGGTGCTTGTGCTTCCGCATCTTCTTTCGGCGCTTCTTGACGACGCTCGACATGACGCGCTCCTTTACGCTTCCAGTAAGTTACCTAATCCGGTCGGCAATAGCAAGTAGGGAATTCCGGATGCCGTCGTGAGAGCCGGCTGAGCGTATGCGATTACTGTCGGCTTGTCAAGAATAGGGCGTGTCGGAAGGGTGTATAATGCC
Organism: Nitrospirota bacterium; assembly: GCA_005877565.1. GTDB lineage: Bacteria > Nitrospirota > Nitrospiria > Nitrospirales > NS-4 > NS-12. The sequence continues at coordinate 10,095 of VBOK01000077.1, read as the reverse complement.
GGCATGATCGCGTGGATCGTAAGCCGCGCGCGGCCGCTCGCCTGCTGGACCGTACTCGGTCTGATCGGGCTGGTGGCGGTGGCCTGCTCCAAAGCCAGCAACATCAACCCCGACGATGCCGCCCGTGTCCGCAAGATCGACGCCACGGTGGAGCGGATCCGGCAGGCGTATACGGGTAAGGACGCAAGCGTCTTTCACAGCCTGTTCATGCCGCTCGACAGTCTCCGCAAGCTGGAGGAGGAGATCCAACGCGACTTCGCCGTCTATGATCGGATCGCCCTCGATCTCACCATCGACCGGGTCATGGTGGATGGGACCGATGTGGCCGTCTATTTCCACTGGCTCGGGCAGTGGCAGCGCGCGACCGATGAGCAGCCGCTCAGGGAGCGGGGCCATGCCATCCTCCGGTTGGTCGGCCATCAGACTCTCACCGTGAGCGGTGTGGATGGGGACCCGCCCTTCGGCATGGCCGATCGCCGGATTCAGAGCGACCGACCGAGGGGACGCTAGGATGCCCCAACGCCGCTCCGCCATGCCGACCCTGCCGGCCGCCGATTTCCTCGTCATCGGAAGCGGCGTCGCCGGATTGCGGACGGCCATCGGCTTGAGCCAGGCCGGCCGCGTCCTCATGTTGACGAAGGGCAGCCCTGCCGAAGGCAGTTCCATCTACGCGCAAGGCGGTGTGGCAGTCGCCTCCGAGGAGGACGATATCGCATTGCACCGCGACGATACCTTGCGCGCGGGGAAAGGGCTGTGTCGGCCGGAAGCCGTGCAGGTGCTCGTCGAGGAAGGCCCGGCCCGGGTTCAGGAACTGATCCGGTGGGGTGCCCGCTTCGATCGTGCAGGGGACGGCTATGCCCTGGCCCGCGAGGCCGCGCACAGCCGGCATCGGATCCTGCGGGCCGGCGGTGATGCGACCGGCACCGAAATGGTTCGCGTGCTCCTGAATAGGGCGCGCTCCCTGCCGCAGATCGCTTGGCGGGACCACCACTTCACCATCGACCTGCTACTGGATGCGCAAGGGCACTGCGTGGGCGCCCTCGAGCTGGACGAATCCTCCGGGGTGGTGAAACAGGTCAAGGCAAAGGCCGTGGTGCTGGCCACGGGCGGGGCTGGTCAGCTCTATGCCCGGACCACCAATCCACCCGTCGCCACCGGTGATGGGATGGCGATGGCCTATCGAGCCGGGGCGATCGTGGAAGACATGGAGTTCGTCCAGTTCCATCCGACGGCCCTGTATCTGCCGGCGACACCCCAGTTTTTGCTCACAGAGGCCATGCGTGGGGAGGGGGGTATTCTCCGCAACATCAAGGGCGAGGCCTTCATGAAGCGCTACCATGAGATGGCCGAGATGGCCCCGCGCGACATCGTGTCCCGCGCAATCTGGAACGAGATGGTGGCGACGTCCGCCCGCCATGTCTACCTGGACGTGACCCACCTTGCCACTGGTTTCATCCGGGAACGGTTCCCGACGATTTACGCGACCTGTCTGCGGTACGACGTGGACATCACGGAGGAGATGATCCCGGTCTGTCCGAGTGCGCATTTCATGATGGGCGGGGTGCGAACGGACGCGCGAGGGGCTACGAGCGTGCCGGGACTGTTCGCCGCCGGAGAAGTAGCCTGCACGGGGGTCCACGGCGCGAACCGCCTAGCCAGCAATTCGTTACTGGAAGGGTTGGTCTTCGGGGCCCGCGCGGTCGAGGCTGCCGCCGAGTACGCCAGTGGCATGCTCCCCGGGCGCGGGACCACTGTCGCGCCGGACGTGGCGGCCGGAGAGGCGGAGGACGATCACGGTGATCACCTGGACATGGAGAAGCTGCTCAACTCGTTAAGGCGTTTGATGTGGGAGAAGGTCGGCATCATCCGGAGCAAGCAGGGGCTGCTCTCCGCGCTCGCGCAACTGGAGAAATGGGAGGAGCGGCTCAGAGACCGCTGCCGGACGCGCCGTGAGTTGGAGGTCCAGAACATGGTCACCGTGGGCCATTTGGTCGCGACGGCGGCGCTGCAACGCGAGCACAGCCTGGGGGCGCATTTCCGCTCCGACCATCCTGAAGAGTTTGCAAGCGGGTGGGATCGCCATACCCAACTGCGTACCGAAGCGCCCGGTCGTGCGCGGGTCAGAGGAGCTGGCGTGAAAGCGTAGGTTGCGGAAGCCTAATTCGGGCTGAGGTAATTGACGAAGCGCCGAGTCACGAGCGGTTGGCCTTCGGCGGCGTAGGGCCGGTCGCTCCCTCCTCCATCCCTGGAGAAACTCTGGTAGAAGCGGATGACCTTGCGAACGTATTGCTGGGTTTCGCTGATCCGCGGAATCCGGCTCTCGCGCGATACGCGGGTTTCCCCCGCGTGGTAGGCCGCCAGGGCCAGTTCCAGGTTACCCCCGAAGCGGTCCAGCAGGTAGCGAAGGTGCCGGACTCCACCGGCGATGTTCTGCTTTGGGTCATAGGGGTTCGCAACGTTCAGGGACCACGCCATCTCCGGCATCAACTGCATCAACCCCATGGCGCCCTTGGACGAGACGGCGTTGGGATCGTACGCCGATTCGGCCTCGATGACGGCCCGAACCAGTGCCGGGCTCATGCGGTACGCCAGCGAGGTCTGTGTGATCGTCCGGTGCAGGGCGGGCGAGAGCCGCTTCGGCTGGAGCTGAGTGAACGCACGCGGGTCCCGCATCTTTTTGTAGCGAGGGCTCGTCGGAACATTGGTGAAGTGAATCACGCCGTTCCGGTCCACGTGCCGATAGATCGAGTCACCGGAACGCGACGCGCTGGGCTCGCTGAGCTGCGAGGAGAGCGCCATGGCTGTCTGGCTGGGAACGACCGGAGAGCCACCGATTTGCATGCGGTCGTTCGCGATCACTGTTCGATAGCGAGGATCGGTCGGGACGTTGGAAAAGTGCATGACTCCGTTCTCATCCTTATACTGATAGAGCGGTTCCCCCCTGACGTCTTGCGAAGAGACGCCCAGGAGCAGCAGGCAAGCAAGGCCGCCAGCCAACCCATATGCGCAAAGGTTCTGCGACATGCGGCTCACAATAGCCAACCCCTTCTGGGGTGTCAACGACCTGTCGAACTTGTCATAAACATTCTCATCCGTGAAACCGGGCGATCTTTGAGTATTTTGATGGTCTTATCGCTTTTTGACAGGAAACGTGTGAATCGTACGAGCGCTTCGGCTACAATAACCACCTAAACCGGAGGCAAGGTCCGCAGGCTGAAATCTTTATGTGGGTCGAACTCATCACCATTGCTGCCCTCATCCTCCTGAACGGCTTCTTCGCCTGCGCCGAGTTGGCCATCGTCAACACGCGGCGCAGTCGGATCAAACAACTGGTCGAGGCGAAGAACGCCAAGGCCCGTCTCGTCCAGGGCTTTCAGGAGGACTCCGAACGTTTCCTGGCGACCACCCAGATCGGCATCACGGTCGCGGGCGCCTCGGCAGCTGCCATGGGTGGCGTGGTCGCGATCGACCACCTGAAGCCTGTCTTCGAGGCGGCACCCGTGGCTTTGGTGCGGGCCTTGGCCGAACCGATTTCGATTGGCATCGTGGTACTCATCATCTCGTACTTCTCGCTCGTGCTGGGCGAACTCGTCCCCAAGATACTGGCGCTCAAAAACCCCGAGCGCCTGGCGCTGTTTGCGGCGCGTCCCCTGGAATGGTTCGCCCGCGTGGCGGCCTGGGGCATTCGTCCCCTCGCCATGTCCAGCCGAGGCGTTTTGCGCGTGCTCGGCAAGGCCGCCCAGGGGGAGAAGGTCTTTATCTCCGCGGAAGAAATCAACCTGCTCATGCAGGAAGGCCGCGAGAAGGGCGTCTTCGACAGGACCGAGCAGGAGCTGATCCACAGTGTGTTTGAGTTCACCGACATGTCGGTGAAGGAAGTGATGATCCGTCGCCCGAAGATGTGCGCCATCCAGATCGACACCCCGACTCCGGACCTGCTGAAGTACATCGACGAGAACAAGTTCTCCCGCTACCCGGTGTACCGGAAGGGCCTCAACGAAATGCTCGGCATCCTCTACCAGAAAGACCTCTTGAGTCAGGTCGCAGCAGGCAAGCCATTGAACCTTAAAGAGTTGCTGCATCCCGTCTATTACGTTCCCGAAGCCATGAAGGTCAGCGTGTTACTGAAAGAGATGCAGCGCCGCCGCATCCACATGGCGATCGTGGTCAACGAGTACGGCAGCGTCGAGGGGCTGGTCACGCTGGAGGACCTGATTGAGGAGATCGTCGGCGAAATCCAGGACGAGTACGACACCGAAGAGAAGCCGGTGGAACGCCTCAAGGACGGCGCGATCCTGGTCGACGCTTCGATGCCGGTCAAGGACCTCGTGTCGGAATACGGGCTGCCGATCCCCGCATCGCCGGACTACGAGACGCTCGGCGGGTTCATCACCTACCAGATCCAGGGGCTCCCGCGCGGCGGCGAGGTTTTCTACCACGGGGACTACAAGTTTACCGTGGTGGATCTCGGGGATCGGCGCGTATCCAAGGTCAAAGTCGAGCGGATCGCCGACCGGTCAACGGCCGGCAAGGAACCGACCAAGACTGTCCCGAAATGAAGTATGCAGCCGTCGGGTGATCTCGCCCGGCTGTCCGTTTCCGATTTTCTGTCCATCCACCTGCGTCACCGGCAACACCTCCACGGTCGTATTGGTCAGGAAGCATTCGTCGGCGATCGGGAGGTCAGCCGCGGTCAGCCGCGTCTCTTCTGTTGGGATCTCCAGTTCGCGTGCCAGTTGCAACACCAGGTTGCGGGTGATGCCGGCAAGGATGCCGCAGTCATGTGCGGGCGTCAGAAGGCGGCCTCCAAGGGCCACGAACACATTGCTGGTTGTCCCTTCGGTCACCTCTCCGTGATGATTCAGCAACACGGCGTCGTAGGCTCCGAGCGCCGTCGCCTCCATCTTCGCCAGAATGTTGTTGAGGTAATTCAGGGATTTGACATGCGGCGGCAGGGCTTCCGGCAAGTTGCGTCTGGTCTGTACGACCGCCACCGCCACCCCGTCCGTGTAGAACGATTCAGGACACGGCTCAAAGGGCTTGGCGATGACCACCAGCGTGGGAGTCTTGCAGAGCGCTGGATCCAGTCCGATCTCACCTTGACCACGCGAGACCGTGATCCGGAGATAGGCGTCCGTCAACTTGTTCAGCTCGAGCGATTCCGCGACGATGGCATTCAACCGGCTGCGCTTGACCGGCATGGCGATATGAAGGCGGGCCGCCGACTGTTCCAGGCGGGTGATGTGCTCGCTCAACATGAGGAACTTTCTGTGATACGCCCGCAGCGTCTCGAAGACGCCGTCGCCGTACAGGAAGCCGTGATCGAAGACTGAAATCTTTGCCTCCTCTTTCGACACGAACCGGTTATTCAGATAAATCCACATCGCTCAGGATTCCCTCAGCGCCTTGAGAAGCGCTTCGGCCTTGTACAGGGTCTCCTGGTATTCACGCGCGGGGTCGGAGTCCGCAACGATGCCCGCGCCCACCTGTAAGTAGGCGCGCTCGCCCGCGATGACCAACGTCCGGATGATGATATTCAGGTCCAGGTCGCCGCTCGGGCTGAGATAACCGATGGAGCCGGTATAGGGCCCGCGGCGGATCGGCTCCAGTTCGTCGATGATCTCCATGCAGCGGACCTTTGGCACGCCTGTCACGGTTCCTCCCGGGAAGACCGCGCGGAGTACCTCCAGCGCATCCTTGCCGGGCGCGAGCCGGCCGCGGATGTTGGTCACAATGTGACTGACGTGCGAATAGCGCTCGACGACCATGAACTCGTCCACGCGGACGCTGCCGTAGGTACACACGCGTCCGAGGTCGTTGCGTTCCAGGTCCACGAGCATGATGTGCTCGGCTCGCTCTTTCGGGCTCATCAGGAGGTCTTCGATCAGGAGACGGTCCTCGTCCGTGGAGGCGCCGCGCGGGCGGGTGCCGGCGATCGGCCGGGTCTCCACCTCGGGCCCGCTGATCCGCACGAGCCGTTCCGGCGAGCAACTGACCAGTGTGACGTCCGGCAGTTCGAGCAAGGCGGCGAAAGGCGCGGGATTGATCTCGCGCAGGCGGCGGTAGATGGAGCGCGACGACCGCCCGCCCAAATCGACGGCAAATCGATGGGACAGATTGGCCTGATAGATGTCCCCGGCTGCAATGTAGTCGAGGCACCGGCGCACCCGATCCGTATAGTCGGCCTCTGACATGCCGGGTGTCACGTGCGGCAGACCCTGCGGGCTCGTGTCGGGCAAGACTGGCAGCAACCCTGTCAGCCGGGTCTCTAGCGCCAGCAGCCGAGCCTGCCCTTCTTCATAGAGTTCCTCACGCGACTCCTTGATGAAGCGCTCCCCGAAGGGACAGAAGAGGAGCCACAACTCTTTCTGGTGGTGGTCCGCGACGGCCACGAGGTCGAGGAAGGCGAGCTCCAGATCGGGGAGACCCAGGTCATCGGGCGGTGGATGGGGGAGACGCTCAAACCAGCGGGCCACGTCATAGCCGAAATAGCCGACGGCGCCCCCATAAAATGGAGGGAAGCCGGAAGGGCGGGAGACGGCCATGCGGGAGAGCAGGTCTTGGAGCACCGCCAGTGGATCCCCGGCACGGATGATCCATTCCTCGCCTCTTGCGCACCAGCCCACGCGTGATCCTGTGCCGCGAAACAGGAACGCGGGATCGGCGCCGATGATCGAGTACCGCGGTCCCGGGGCGACACCACTGGGCCCCTGGCCGCTCTCCAGCAGCACGGGGCAGCGCGCATCCCCAGCCAGGCGCTGGTAGAGCTCGAACGTCGAGCAGACCGGGAGCGGCAGGACGGTCGCCAGCGGGATGGGCGGGGAAGCCTTCAGGAAGGATTCGCGCGAGGTTCGAAACACTGTGAGGAGCCCTCGGTGTGTGCGGCATCTTAACTCACCGGTTACGGCCCCAGCAAGGCATCCTGCAACCTTGACTTCCCTCAGCGATTCTGTTTAGATGGCGCGCGATTTTTCACCGGAGCAATTTGAACGCCGCTCAGCCGAGACTTCGCGATATCTCAACCCGCCCGCCCCGGACACGCCAGGACGCGTCCTTGGCCCGGTGGAAGCCGCAGACGCTGGGTTTCATGGTTGATCAGCCCGATGCGTTCCGGAAAGGCCTCTCGATCGCCGCGCGGATCGGCGTCGAACTGGTGGCTGCCCTGATCGTGGGCGGCGGTTTGGGGTACCTGGCCGACTCGTATTTCAGCTCCAGTCCATTCGGCATAGTCATTGGTGTCTTCCTGGGCATGTCTGCGGGTCTGTTGAACGTGTATCGGACTGCGTCACGTCTTTGAGCCATGGAAAGCAACCCCCTCCACCCCTTTGAACTGCACCCCTATGGGTCGCTGTCGCTGTTCGGGCTGGATATTTCTCCGAACAAAGCCGTGGTGATGATGTGGATCATCATCGTCCTGGCCTCCTCCCTATTGATCGTGGCAGCCAGACAGCAGCGGCTCGTCCCGACGAGACTGCAGAGCCTTGCCGAGATCTTGGTGGAGTTCATCAGGAATATGATCATGGACACGATGGGTGAGAAGGGCATGAAGTTCTTTCCGTTCGTGGCGACCCTGTTTGTGTTCATTCTGTTCTGCAATCTCCTCGGGCTGATCCCCGGGTCGTACACCGTGACCAGTCAGATCGTGGTCACGGCAGCATTCGCGTTGTTCGTGTACAGCATGAGCATCGTTGTCGGGTTCGTGCTGCACGGTATCAAGTTCCTCGGGATCCTGATGCCGGCGGGGACTCCTGTGTTGCTGCTTCCCCTCATGGTGCCGATCGAACTCGTCAGCCAATTGGCGCGGCCGCTCTCACTGGCGGTCCGGCTCTTCGCCAACATGACGGCGGGGCACACGATTCTCGCTGTCCTTTTTGGGATGGTTGTCTCAATTCCTTTGATAGCGGCCCCGCTGGCAGTCAAAATCGGACTCCTGATCCTCATGGTTGTATTGATTGTGGGATGGCGTCGGGTCATCGCTGCCACGGGCACGTGGGGTCTTGTCGGGATGTGCATTCTGATACCAGTGATCCTGACCGTGATCTGGAGCCGTTGGCTCCCGTTTGCCTTTTCCATCGCCATCAATGGCCTGGAAGTCGGGATTGCCTTAATTCAGGCTTACATTTTTACGATCTTGACCTGCGTGTACCTCGGCGATGCCATCACCCTGCATGGGCATGCCGAAGGCGCACACTAGCAGGCTCTCTCGCAGAGAAAGGAGAAGCTGAATGGACGCTGCATCGGCTGCACTGTTGGGAATGGGATTGGCGGCCGCCGGGTTCGCCGGCGCCGGCGTGGGAATCGGGTACATCTTCGGGAAGATGATTGAGGCGGTGGCCCGCCAGCCGGAAGCGGAGGGTCGAGTGGGCAAGTACATGTGGATCGGGTTCGCTCTCGTTGAAGCGATCGCCCTCTATGGAATTGTGATTGCCTTCATCATCATGGGCCTGCGCAAGTAAAAGGACGAAGTCCTCATGCCACAGTTTGACACGCAGTTCTTCTCATCGCTGCTTTTCTGGGAGTGGGCGTCTTTTGGCGTCCTTCTCCTTATTCTCTACAAATATGCCTTTCCGTGGATTCTGGAGAACTTAGATGCCAGGGAGCGGAAGATTCGCGAGACCATCGAAGCGGCGGAGCGGCAGCGTGCGGAAGCCGAACGGCGGATGGCCGAGTATGATGCCAAGATGAGGTCCGCGCAAAAAGAAGCGGAGGAGATGATTGCCCAAGCCAAGGTCCGGGCGCAGCACATGATGGAAGAGAACGAGCGCCGGATGTCGGCCGAAGCGGAGCGGATCAAGGCGAATGCCGCCCGTGAGATCGAGCAGGAGCGCCGCAAGGCGCTCGAGGAGGTGCGCCGCTACGCCGGCGAACTGGGCCTGCGCGTCGCCGAGAAAGTGCTCGAGCGGAGCCTGACGGACGCCGACCATAAGCGACTGGCCGACGAGGCCCTCACCGCGGTCGCCAAGGACTTCGAGAAGTCGTAGGGGGACAGATTTGAAATCTGTCCCCACTACATCATTTCTTCTTCCAGACCTCACGCAACAGCGTGGCCCATTCATCCCTTGGCAAGGCCGGCATCGTGGTGATCGAGATGTGCCCGATCGAGGCGTTCTTGACCGCCGCCTTCATAGCTGTCTTGTTGTCCGGGAACTGTAGGATGGCCACCACATCGTATTCCCCGAGACAATAATAGGCGGCGATCAGTCTCCCGCCCAACTCCTCGATGTTCTTCTTCACCTTGTCGGACCGGGCAATGCCCTCTTCCTTCATCGTCATGATCCCTTCCCGCGTGAACTTCACCAGGCTCACGTACATTGGCATAGTCTCCTCCTCTCGCGGCGTCCGTCCTCATTGGCGGGCTCACGGTTCACAGCGTGCGACCTCAGGCGGCATTCATTCTAGTGCTGACTGCCGGAGTGCACAAGGCACACCCCAGGCCTGTCTAATTAACCTCTTTCATAGAAGCCCGCATGGCGGTAAGATTGACTCGTATGAGTGACACCACGCGAAAGGACGCTCCTGGTATGGAGACCATTCTGCTTGTGGACGACGATGAGTCGGTCCGGGCAGTGCTTCGGGAGAGTCTCGAACAGCAGGGGTACACCGTCTTGGTGGCCCGTGTCAACAGCGAGGCGCTCCTGATGGCCAGACGGCATGAAGGCCCCATCCATTTGATGGTCGCGGATGTCATGATGCCTGGGATTAACGGGCGCGAATTGGCCTCCATGGTGACATCGTCGCGCCCGCACATGAAAGTGCTCTACATCTCCGGTTACCCGCTTGAGGTCGTCCGCGAGAAGCTTCGGGATCCCGACATGGCAAACTTTCTCCAAAAGCCCTTCCCCATCGAGTCCCTTGTCAGTAAAGTGCGAGAACTGCTGAGGGCAGACTCCCAGTCCTGAACTACCTGGTAAGCCGGTTTGCGCTTCCTTGGCGGTAGCCAGCGGGGTCGAGGATCACGGTGTCGAAACCCAGTGCGGCGAGCCTGCTGGTCACGCGGTCACGCATCTTAGGTTCGAAGAGCCGCACGAGTTCATCCTGCCCCACCTCGACCCGCGCGTCCCCGCCGTGGACCCGCACCCTGACCTGACGGAAGCC
>VBOK01000220.1 GCA_005877565.1 Nitrospirota bacterium | reverse complement strand
GTACCAATGGCGTGAGCAAGTTCTTTGCGTCGTGGCCGACGTCGCCTAGCAGGCGCACAATCTCCGCAAGCTTGGCCTCCTCGAACAGTCGCGCCTGCTCGATCGTCTCCGCCGACAGCGCTGAGATCACGGTGAGAATGGCCATGTCGTCCTGATCCAGCCGCCCCTGGCGCTTGTTGAGCACCTCGAGCACCCCGATGGGATTGCCGTCCCAGCGCTTCAGTGGCAGCACGATCATATCGGTGGTCTTGTAGTCGGTCAGCAGATCGAGCAGTGAGAAATGGCGGCGGTCCTGCCCAATGTCGCTGCACACCACCGGTTTCCCGGAATGAAATACGGCGCCGGCGAGCCCCTTGTCCCAGGGGATCGCCGCGCCTTGCAGAATTTCTGCCTTGCTCCCAATCACATACAGGAAGATGAGCTGTCGCCTCACCGGATCGGCAAGCAGGATAGATCCCGCCTCCGCGCCTATCACCTCCAGCGCTGTGCGCAGCACCTGCTCCATCAGTTCGTTCACGTTGATCCGCTGAAAAAGAGCCAGGGAGATGCAGCGTGCAGCCTCCAGCTCGCGCTGCCGTTGCAGCAGCTTGGCGTCCTCGAGCCGGCGACTTTGACGACGTCGCTCCAGGGAGGGCAACGCGTTCTGCGTTGCGGTTTGTTCATTGAGCATGGCTTTCTCTTCAATCTCTGCTCGGACGACAAATTTATCGTTGAAGTGCTTGTGAAGCTCCACAGCCTGCCGCACCGAGGCCGTTAGCTTCTCCGGCTCGACCGGTTTGATGAGATAATCCACCACGCCCTGTTTAAACATCGCCACTGCCGTCTGCAGATACGGCTTGCCCGTCAGCACGATCACGGGAACTGAGGGGAACTGTGCCCGGAAGTATAAGATCGTCTCAATGCCGTTCACCTTGGGTATAGAAAGATCGCAGATGATGGTGTCCACCATGAGCGGATTGTCATCCGATCGAATCGCGGTAATGGCCTTTTCCCCGTCTTCCGCTTCGATCACATCATAGCCAGCCTTGGCCAGGATAAAGCCGATCGACTTCCGCACGTCCAGCTCATCATCCACCACCAGTATTCGTCCTAAAGCCGTGGCTACTTCCTGCATGGATTTTTCTCCTGGTTCGGCCGATGCCCGTTTTCTTTCCATTTAGCCTCGCGGAGCGTGGGAGTAAAGCGGTAATAAAGGCTCAACTTCGCATGCTCATCCTAAATATACAGCAATTCCAGTGCCTTCCGAGAGTTATGGCCCAGTTCGTGCTCCCCATGTTCGAAGCGAATGGATTCATTGACCAAAGCATCTATCTTGGCAAACGCGAGAGAGAGGAAGCCCACTAGGATCGTGAGGAAACTCCTATCTGTTCGGATAGCGTGCGTATCTCTTCAGATTGATAGCAACGGTTTCTTTTTGAGCCCGCGAAAAGCCTACGCTGAAGGACAAGAAAAATCTATTGATAGGGCTTTGTAAAAAGAAGGAGGTTTCTGAACCGGCAGGGGATAGTGGATCGATGCTCCGCTTACTAACTCATAACATGTAGAAAAGGTGTTGGCTGGGGGACCAGGATTCGAACCTGGGTATGCGGATCCAAAGTCCGCAGTCCTACCACTAGACGATCCCCCAGCGTGAAATTAGAATGATACAGAAAACCCTGTGCCGGAGCAAATTTTACGCATGCTTGGCACAGGGTTAGCGAGGTTGGCTCTACGGGCGCGCGACGGCGCAGTCTAGGGCGTGGAGAGGATGCACCCCAATTGGATCGTCAACTCCAGCCGTTCCAGATCCACAGGCTTGCCGAGGACATCAACCGATCCCAGCTCAAGACCCTCTTGCAGCAACATCTCATCCTGGCTGGACGTCAGGAAGATCACTCCACCAGCGTAGTTCTTGGCCCGTAATCTTTTCAGCACCTCGATGCCATTTATACCCGGCATATTCACGTCCAGCACGATGATATCGGGGCTCTTCTGATCAACCAAGGCCAGCGCCTGTTGGCCGTCAGCAGCCTCCCGCACCTGATAGTCGCGTGCGGACAAGAATTTCCTGAGCAACTCCCTGATCTGTGGCTCGTCGACCACCACCAGGATCGAACCTGCATCCTGCGACGGAGACGAAGCTTTCGGGGCAACTGCTGATTGCGAGGGAGGCGGCGGAGACTTGACCGGCTGCTGCATGACCCGCTCCATCGTCCCTACCAGGACTTCCAGCGAGAGTCCTTTGCTGAGAAAATCAGTGACTCCCATCTGTCGAGCCTGGTTTTCCAAGTCAGCACTGCCTGTTCCCGTCAAGACGATCACGGAGGCCTTTGGATCGAGGGCGCGAATGCGCGTGAGCACTTCGATGCCGTCCATCCCGGGCATGCGGAGGTCTAGCAGCGTGAATCGAGGGCGGTGCTGTTCGAACAAGACAAGGCCGTTTTGTCCATCGAAGGCCGTGATGACCTCATGTCCGTAGCGGCTCAACACGGCCCGCAGCAGGTCACAGACCATCCGCTCGTCATCTATCACGAGAATCGTCGCCACGCTCAGACTCCTTGCCGTCCAGGCGGCGAGTCTAGCACCTCGCGCACCTTGCGCGCCAGTGCATCCGGAGTGAACGGCTTCTGCAGAAACGCCGTGTCTGGGTCGAGCTCCCCGTGATGGACAATGGCCTTGTCGGTGTAGCCCGACATAAAGAGGACTTTCATGTTTGGGCGTGAGGTCTTCAGACGTTCCGCCAACTCGCGCCCGCTCATCTCTGGCATGACCACGTCGGTCACCATCAGATGGATCGGATCAGCGTGTTGCGCGCAGACCTGGATCGCGTGTTCGCCGTGATGTGCCTCCAGCACGGTATAGCCATGCGTTTGCAGGGTTGAACGGATCAGCGCCCGCACACTTTTTTCGTCCTCCACGAGCAAGACAGTCTCGGAGCCGCGGACGGCCCTGGCGGGGGCTACGCCAGGTTCGACCGTTTCCACCGTTCCTTCGACCCAAGGCAGAAAGACCTTGAACGTCGTGCCGCGGCCGGGCTCGCTGTACACCCAGATG